>NZ_JASJSI010000015.1:0-59957 GCF_030237085.1 Stenotrophomonas maltophilia group sp. Smal32 | reverse complement strand
CCCCGCGCCCCGATAGGGAGATGAGGCGCGAGGGGGGGCCCCCCCCCCCCACCCAACCAGGGGACCCACCCCACTCAGGCGGGCGCGGGGGGGGGCGGGGTGGGTGGCCGGGGGGCCCCCCCCACGCCCGCGCAGGGAACGCATGCACCGAAGGCTGGCCGGGCGCTCAGGGTCGCTCTGCTAGAATTCACGGATGAATGACCCCACCCCCGCACCTGCCGCCGCCTCCGATTCCGCAGTCCCCCAGGCGCAGCGCGCGATGTCACAACGCTTCCGCGGCTTCCTGCCGGTAGTGGTGGACGTGGAAACCGGCGGCTTCGACAGCCAGCGCAACGCCTTGCTGGAAATCGCCGCGGTGCCGATCGAGATGGACGAGAACGGCCTGCTCTACCCCGGCCAGACCGCCAGTGCTCACGTGGTGCCAGCCGAGGGCCTGGAAATCGACCCGAAGTCGCTGGAAGTGACCGGCATCATCCTCGACCACCCGTTCCGGCTGGCCAAGGAAGAGAAGGCCGCACTGGACCACATCTTCACCCCGGTACGCGCGGCGATGAAGAAGTACGGCTGCCAGCGCGCGATCCTGGTCGGCCACAACGCGCATTTCGACCTGGGCTTCGTCAACGCCGCGGTGGCCCGGACCGGCCACAAGCGGAATCCGTTCCATCCGTTCAGCGTGTTCGACACCGTCACCCTGGCCGGCATCGCCTACGGGCAGACCGTGCTGGCGCGTGCCGCCACGGCTGCCGGGCTGGGCTGGGATGCCAACGAAGCGCACAGCGCGGTGTATGACACCGAACAGACCGCGCGATTGTTCTGCACCATCGCCAACGCCTGGCCGCGGTAAGACAGCCAACGGCGGCGCCCCTCGTGGTGGGGTGAGGCATCCCGGTTGAGGCCGGGCAGGGTGGGCGCCACGGAAAGATCAGAAAAAACGAAGTCAGAAGCAGCGGGTCGCGCGGCAGATCCACGCCATGCGCGGATGAATTCAGCCGATGCTCGTGCGATCGCGGCCGTCGCTCTTGGCGCGGTACAGCGCGCGGTCTGCGCGCTGGTACAGCAGCGCCGGGGTGCGGTCATCGGCATCCAGTTCCACCAGGCCTGCACTGAAGGTCACGCGCAGGCCCGCTACACCGGCCCAGTCGGGGTGGTCATGGAACAGGCCACGCAGGCGCGCGCACAGCTGCGCGGCTTCTTCCAGGCGGGTGTCGTTGAGCAGCAGCGCGAACTCCTCGCCACCGGTACGCGCGGGCAGGTCCGAGTCGCGGCAGGCCGCGGCGATCAGCCTTGCCACCTGCACCAGCACAGCATCGCCAATGCTGTGGCTGTGCCGGTCGTTGACGTCCTTGAAGTGGTCGATGTCCAGCACCACCAGGCACAGCGGGTGGCCGCTGCGCTGTGAACGGGCGAAATCGCGCGCCAGCGTTTCGTCGAAGGCACGGCGATTGGCCAGCCCGGTCAGCGCATCCTCGCGCGCCTGACGCTCGAAAGCCTCGGCCTGCCGTGCAAGGCGCTCGGCCAGCTCGGTCTTTTCCTGGTTCAGTGCCTGCAGGTGCACGGTCTTGGCCTGCAGGTCGAAGGTTGCCTCGTCCACGCGCCGTGCCAGGCGCAGGTTGCTGGCCTTCAGCTGCTGCAGCAGCAGGCGGTACAGCACAACCAGCCCGGCCAGCAGCAGCAGCCCGCCCAGCACCTGCACGCTGCGGCGCTGCCACCAGAACGGCTCCACCGTGAAGCTCCACACGGCTTCCTGCTGGCCCCAGGCCCCGCCCGGATGCGCCGCCGACACGTGCAGGGTGTAGTCACCTGGAGGCAGGCCGACGAACTCGACGCTGCGCTGTGGGCCGCGCTCGACCCAGCCGGTGTCCAGGCCATCGAGCCGCGTGCGATAGCGGATCCGGTCCGACATCAGGTAACTCAGGCCCACATAGCTCACCGCCAGACGTCGGCCACCGGGAATGTAGTTGCGATCCGGGCCCTCCCAATGCACGGGGGCGCCATCCACCTGCACGCTCTCGATCGCTGCCGGCGGTGAAGGACGCTCACGGAAACGCTGCAGGCGCTGCGGGTCGACGGTGCTCAGTCCACCGGCGGTGACCACCCAGAACGTGCCGTCCTGGCGCAGGATCGCCGAGGGTCCGGAGCTGCCGTTGGCCTGTGCGTTGGCCATGCCGTCGATCTCGTTGTAGCGCTCCACCACTACCCGCGGTGCGCGGCCATCGGCCACGGCGTTGAGGGTGGCCATGTCGGTACGCAGCACGCCACGGTTGCTGCTGATCCACACATTGCCCAGGCGGTCCGGCACCAGCTGGAACACTGCATCCACCGGCATGCCCTGCTCCAGGCCGACGCGTGCCAGTTTTCCGTCGCGCCAGCGGTACAGGCCGCGGTCGCTGCTGACCCACATCGCATCGCCCAGCTGATGGAAGCCGAACACACTGCGGCCCCCGCCCATCGGTGCCAGGTCGATCGACTGCACGTGGTCGCCACGCAGCACGCGGATGCCCTCGATGGTGCCGATCCACAGATTGCCTTGGTGATCATGCTCGAGTGCGGTGATCAGGCCACTGGGCATGCCCACAACGTTTGATACCTGCACGCGGTCGCCGTCGATGCGGACTACGCCCTTCTGCGTGCCTGCCCAGACCACGCCCTGCGGGTCCACGCTGATCGCGCGGATGTTGCCGCCCGGCATGCCATCGGCGGCGGCATAGTTGTGCCGCAGCCGGCCATCGCGGCCAAGACGGTAGACACCATCGCCAAACGTTCCGACCCACAGGTCACCGTCCGGGCCCTGCGCCAGGCTGAGCACCGAAGGTGCCTTGCCGCCGCGGTTGTGCAGCGGCATTGCGCGGAAGCGGCCATCGGCGGTCTGCAGATCCAGGCCACTGGCGCTGCCGACCCACAACTGGCGGTCGCGGTCCTCCAGCACCGTGCGCACATAGTCGCCACTGAGACCATCGCGCTCGGTGTAGCTGCTGAACAGGGTTTCTCGCAGGCGGTACAGGCCACCGTTGGCCCCCACCCAGATGCTGCCTTCGGCATCCTCGCGCAGGCTGACAACGCGCCCGCCCGGCAGGTTCAGGCCGGCCGGCAACCGCTCCAGCCCATGCGCCGAGATCCGCAGCAGGCCCTGGTTCTCGGTTCCCAGCCACAGGTCGCCGTGCCGGTCCTGCAGCATCGAGGTCATGTGCAGCTGTCCCGGCAGCCGGTGCACCAGCACCAGCTGATCGTCCTCCACGCGGTACAGGCGCTCGCCGGCGACGATCCACAGCGCGCCATCCGGCGCCCGGTACGGCCATGACAGGCCCGTGCCGGCACCCAGGCCCCACGCCGCGGGTGCGCGCTTGAGCACGCCGTCGTTGTCGCGCAGCACCAGCCCGTCCAGCGTGCCAACCCAGACCCGGTCCTGCGCATCGACCACCAGCTTGGTGAAGCTCATCGCCATCGGCAGGTCGGCCGCCGGTGCCTGGTAGACGATGCCCTTGTCCGGCGTCAGATAGCCGATGCCCTTGCCTTCGTACAGCAACCACAGGCGCCCCTGGCTGTCCATCTGCATGGACTGGATCAGCACCTGCGGGGTGTCGGCCTGATGCTCCCAGACCCGCCACTGGCCGTCGTTGCCGCGATGGCTGACATTACCGCGCGAATCACTGATCCACAGCCCACCCTGCCGATCCACCAGCAGTGCGCCGATGCCGTTGTCGCGCAGCCCCGGGCGGGTGCTGCGGTCGAACACGGTGAAATCCAGGCCGTTGTAGCGCACCAGGCCTTCCCAGGTGGCAAACCACAGATGCCCCTCGGGGGTCTGCGCGATATCGCGCAGCGAGTTGTGCGGCAGGCCATTGCGCGAGGTCCACACATCGATGGCGTAGTCGCGCAGGGTCGGTGCTCCCTCCTGCGCGGCCAGCGGCAGCGCCAGGACAAGCAACAGCCACAGCAGGCCGCGCTGCAGCGCCTGCCTGGCTTTCGAAACGCGGCGCTCCACCCAGCACCCGTTGTCCCCTGGCCTGCCCATCAGCTCGGCGGCAGTGGCCGGTGGCGGCTGCAGGGCATGGCAGCAAGCGGGAACGACCGGGCAACGCGGAACAGCGTGCCGGCAGGAACAGGCTGACTCATCGGGGAGAAACTGGGGAGATGCGCAGATGATAGGCCAAACCCTGGCCCCGGCGTCATCACCGTGCGGCCGGCAGGCTCAGCCGGCCCGGCCTGGCGGCACCACCTGTGCACTGGCCGGCCACTGCACTACCGCCTCCAGCCCGCCTTCGGCGCGGTTGCGCAGCCACAGCCGCGCGCCATCCTTTTCGGCCAGGGCGCGGGCGATGGTCAAGCCCAGACCGGCGCCGCCGGTTTCGCGCGAACGCGAGGTCTCCACCCGCACGAACGGATCGAACACGGCTTCCAGCTGATCCTCGGCCAGGCCCGGGCCATCGTCGGACACCATCGCCGTGATCGCGCCGCCGCTGCGCTCCACCCGCACGCGCACGCGGTGGGCATACATCACGGCGTTGTCCACCAGGTTGGAGAACAGCCGGTGCATGGCCAGCGGGCGCAGCATCAGCACCGCACCGGTGCCACCTTCGAAGACCACGTCGGCACCGCCCTCGGCGGCGTCTTCCACGATGCTTTCCAGTAACGAATCCAGATCCAGCGCGGCGCGCTGCTCGGCGCTCTCTGCGCTGCGGGCCAGCTCCAGGCCTTCGCGCACCAGTGCCTGCATCGCCGCCAGATCGCCGATCAGGCGTTCGCGCAGCACCTCGTCGCTGACGTTCTCCAGGCGCAGGCGCAGGCGGGTCAACGGGGTCTGCAGGTCGTGGGTAATCGCCGCCAGCATCTGCGTGCGTTCGGCCAGGTGCCGCTGCAGGCGGTGCTGCATGGCATTGAAGGCCTCGGCGGCGCGCTGCACCTCGCGCGGTCCGCGCAATGGCAGTGGATCGCGCTGCAGATCGTCGCCGAGATCCTCGGCGGCGGCCGCCAGCTCCTGCAGCGGCGCGCTGGCCATGCGCGCGACGATGTAGGCCAGCACGGCGATGGCCAGCACCAGCAGGGTCAGGAACCACGGGTCCACGGCCAGAATGCCGTTGTGGGCCACCGCCGGCGAATCCAGCGCCAGCTTCAGCAGCGTACCGTCGTTGAGCGTCACGTCGACCGCGCGGCACTTGGGCGGAATGAAGGCCGGATCGCGCTCACGCGGATGCCGCCGGTGCCCGGGCGGAGGCGGCGGCAGCAGATCCTGCAGCTTGGGAATGCAGGAACGGAACGAAGTGAAGTGCACGTGCGCGCGCGACACCGGGCCGGGCCGGTCATCCAGGACTTCCATCAGTGCGGTATCCGCCCGCCCCAGGCGCGCGCCGGGCTGCAGCGCACGCACGCTGGGCCCACCGACCTCAAGCAGGCGCTCACGCAGTTCGGGATTGCCATCGAGCAGGTTGACGTAGCCCTGCAGGCGGTCGGCAATGCGGTTCAGGTTCTGCCGCTCGAACTCCTGCTGGCGTTTGGACGTAGCCAGCATGGTCGCGCCGATCGCAGCCACGCTCATGCCCAGCAGCAGGATGACGAACAACCGCCCGACCATCGAGGACAGGAAATGGCGCAGGCGCTTCATGGCGGCTTATTCCAGGTTCACCGAGGAGGCCAGTACGTAGCCTTCGTTGCGCACAGTCTTGATCAGGCCATCCGGGCCACCATCATCGCCCAGCTTGTTGCGCAGGCGGCTGACCTGCAGATCGATCGCGCGGTCCTGCGCCTCATAGTTGCGGCCACTGCTGAGCGCGACCAGCTGCTCGCGCGACAGCACCTTGTTGGCATGCGCGATGAACACCCGCAGCAGGCGGAACTCGGCGCCGGACAGCACCACCACGCGATCGTCCGGGTCCACCAGGTGGCGATGCTCCAGATCGAACACCCAGCGCGAGAAGCGGGCGCGGCGCACCGCCAGGGGCTCGAGATTGGCCGGCAGCGCCTCGGTCCGGCGCAGCACGTTGCGGATGCGCGCCAGCAGCTCGCGCGGTTCGAACGGCTTGGCCAGATAGTCGTCGGCGCCCATTTCCAGGCCCAGCACGCGGTCGATCGGCTCGGCGCGCGCGGTCAGCATGATCACCGGCGTGTTCGATCGTGCGCGCAGGTCGCGGCACAGGGTCAGGCCATCCTCGCGCGGCAGGTTGAGGTCGAGCACGATCAGATCCACGTGCTCGCGGTCCAGCAGCTGGCGCATGGCAGTGCCATCGGCGGCGGTGCTCACCTGGTAACCGGCACGGCCGAGCTGCTCGGCCAACAGGGTGCGGATGTCGTTGTCGTCGTCGACGATCAGCAGTCGATGCATCGTGTTTTCAGTCTCCATGGCGCGATCATCCCGTGTCGGCAGCTGAACCGCATCCGGGGCAATGCGTACCAGTGTATCCAGCCGGGGGCGGGATACCTGTGGTTACGCGTATTCACCGACAGTGTTACATAGAGACATACCCCGAGGATTGAGCCGCCCATCGCCCGGTCTTCACAATGCCCACCAACGCCGCCACCGCGGCCCGAGAGTGAAGCCACGACGTGACGTTCCGCCTGTTGCCCGCGACCCGCCGGGGTCGCCTGATACTGATCGCCCTGCTTGCCCTGATCGTTGCCGTGGCCGCCTGGTGGCTGCTTCGCAAGCCCGCCGCCCCGGCCGTGGCGACCACCCCGGTCAGCCGCGGCGACATCGAACAGACCGTGGATGCCACCGGCGTGATCGACGCCTACAAGCTGGTCAGCGTGGGTGCGCAGGCCTCGGGCCAGATCAAGTCGCTGAAGGTGCAGCTGGGCGACACGGTGAAGGAAGGCGACCTGATCGCCGAGATCGACGCCACCACCCAGCAGAACCAAGTGCTCAACGCGCAGGCCTCGCTGGACCAGGTCACCGCCCAGCGCGCCGTGCAGCAGGCCACCCTGCGCCAGGCCGAACTGGAGTTCGCGCGCCAGCAGCAGATGCTGGCCGCCGAAGCCACCTCGCGCCAGGAATATGATGCCGCCGAGGCCCAGCTGAAGACCGCCCGCGCCCAGTTGCAGTCCTACGAGGCGCAGATCAAGGGTCGCCAGACCGAACTGGGCACCGCCCGCGCCAACCTGGCCTACACCCGCATCACCGCGCCGATGGATGGCACCGTGGTGGCGGTGGTGGCCGAGGAAGGCCGCACCGTGAACGCCAACCAGACCGCGCCCACCATCGTGATGCTGGCGCGGCTGGACGTCGTCACCGTCAATGCCGAGATCTCCGAGGCCGACGTGGTCAAGATCAAGGCCGGCATGCCGGTGTACTTCACCACCCTGGGTGACCCGGACCGCAAGTACCACGCCACCCTGCGCCAGATCAATCCGGCGCCGGCCTCGATCGCCAACGAGAACTCCTCCAGTTCCAGCAGTTCGTCCAGCTCCAGTTCCAGCAGCGCGGTCTACTACAACGCGCTGTTCGACGTGGAAAACCCGGACGGCACGCTGCGCATCGACATGACCGCGCAGGTCTCGGTACTGCTCAAGCAGGCCAAGAACGTGCTGATGGTGCCGGCGGTAGCGCTGGGGCCGAAGCGCCGTGGCGATGAGCGCATGGTGCGGGTGCTGGATGACAAGGGCCAGCCGCAGCCGCGCAAGGTGACGGTCGGCATCAACAACGGCGCCTCGGCAGAAATCCTGTCCGGGCTGAAGGAAGGCGAGCGCGTGGTGGTCGGCGAGGCCAATGCGGCTGCGGCCGGTGGCGGCAGCCGTGGCGGCATGCAGATGCGGGTCGGCGGCCCGGGCATGGGTCCGCGCCGATGAGCACGACGGCGCCGCTGCTGCGCCTGCGCGACCTGCGACGCGAATTCCCGGCTGGCGATGACGTCATCGCCGTACTGCGTGACGTCAACCTGGATATCCACGCCGGCGAGATGGTGGCGATCGTCGGCCAGTCCGGCTCGGGCAAGTCGACGCTGATGAACATTCTCGGCTGCCTCGACCGCCCTACCCGCGGCAGCTACCAGGTGGCCGGGCGCGAAACCGGCAGGATGGAGCCGGACGAACTGGCCGAACTGCGCCGCGAGCATTTCGGCTTCATCTTCCAGCGCTACCACCTGCTGGGTGACCTGGACGCGCGTGGCAACGTGGAAGTCCCCGCGGTGTATGCCGGCAGCCCCGGCCCGGTGCGCAACGCGCGCGCCGAACAGCTGCTGCAGCGGCTGGGCCTGGGTGATCGCATGCACCACAAGCCGGGCCAGTTGTCCGGCGGCCAGCAGCAGCGCGTATCGATCGCGCGTGCGCTGATGAACGGCGGCGAGGTGATCCTGGCCGACGAACCGACCGGCGCGCTGGACACGAAATCCGGCGAAGAAGTGATGGCGATCCTCGGGGAGCTGCATGCCGAAGGCCACACCATCATCATCGTCACCCACGACATGAGCGTGGCCCAGCACGCGCAGCGCATCATCGAGATCCGTGATGGCGAGATCATCGCCGACCGCGCCAACCCGGAGGCACCGACCTACCGTGCGCAGCGCGAAGCCAGCACCGGCGTTGCCCACGGCAACAGCTGGCGGGCGGCCCGGGATCGTTTCACCGAAGCGTTCCGCATGGCCCTGCTGGCGATGAACGCGCATCGGCTGCGCACCTTCCTGACCATGCTCGGCATCATCATCGGCATTGCCTCGGTGGTCTCGGTGGTGGCGCTGGGCAACGGCTCGCAGCAGCAGATCCTGCAGAACATCAGTGCGCTGGGCACCAACACCATCGACGTCTATCCCGGCCGCGGCTTCGGCGACATGCGCTCGGCCCGCGTGCAGACCCTCAAGGCCAGCGATGCCGATGCCCTGTCCCGGCAGAGTTATGTGGACAGCGCCACGCCCAGCGTGTCCAGTTCGGTCACCGCGCGCTACCGCAACCAGTCGTCCACCGCGCAGGTCAGCGGTGTCGGCGAGCAGTTCTTCCGGGTCAAGGGCGTGAACCTGCTCAGCGGCAGCTTCTTCGATGCCGATGCGGTGAAGGGCCTGGGCCAGGTGGCGGTGATCGATGAGAACACCCAGACCCAGTTCTTCCCCGATGTCGATCCGATCGGCCAGGTGATCCTGCTCGGCAACGTGCCGGCACGCGTGGTCGGCGTGGCCAAGCGGCAGAGCTTCGGCTTCGGTGGCAGCACCAGCCTCAGCGTATGGGTGCCCTACACCACGGTGATGTCGCGCATGCTCGGCCAGAGCCACGTCTCCAGCATCACCGTACGCGTGGACGACAGCACGCCGATGGATGCCGCACAGGAAGCGATCACCCGCCTGCTGACCCTGCGCCACGGCACCGAGGATTTCTTCCTAAGCAACAGCGCCGAGATCCGCGAGACCATCGAACAGACCACGCGCACGATGACCCTGCTGATCGGCGCCATTGCCGCCATCGCGCTGCTGGTCGGCGGCATCGGCGTGATGAACATCATGCTGGTGTCGGTGACCGAGCGAACGCGCGAGATCGGCGTGCGCATGGCCGTGGGCGCACGGCAGAGTGACATCCGCCAGCAGTTCCTGATCGAAGCGGTACTGGTGTGCCTGCTCGGTGGCGTACTCGGCATCGGCCTGGCCTTGCTGCTGGGCTCGATGATCGGCCGCTTCGCCAGTGACTTCCAGGTGCTGTTCTCCACCGCTTCGATTGTTGCCGCGTTCGCCTGCTCGACCCTGATCGGCGTGGCGTTCGGCTTCCTGCCCGCGCGCAATGCCGCGCAGCTCGACCCGGTCGAGGCCCTGGCCCGCGAATGACGATGATGACCCGACTGCCCTTCCCCGCTCCCTCGCGCCTGCTGCTGGCCGGCGCTGTCCTGCTCGCCCTGTCCGCGTGTGCCTCGGTGGGTCGCTATCCGGTGCAGGACCCCGACGTGGCGGCCAGCTACGGGCGTGGCGATGCCACGCTCAATGCACCGGCCGACGACCCGCGCAGCAGCCTGGATACCCCCGGCCGCGACATCCGCCAGGACACCTGGTGGACCGGCTTCGGCGATGAGCGGCTGGACCGTCTGGTGGCCCGCGCGCTGGCCGCCAACAGCGACCTTGCCGCCGCCGGCCTGGCCGTGCAACGCTCACGCCTGCAGGCCGGGCTGGCCAGCAACGCGCTGTGGCCGCAGCCTTCTTCGTCCGGCGTAAGCGGTAATGCCAGCCGCGCCACCGACCAAGCCGACGACTGGCGCCGCAGTTATTCCACTGGCGTCTCGCTGGGCTGGGAGGTCGATCTGTGGGGCCGCCTGCGCACCCAGCGCGACATCGCCCGCTGGGAAGCCCAGGCCAGCGAGGAAGACCGGCAGAACACCGCGCTGCTGGTGATCAGCGACACCATCACCCAGTACTGGAACCTGGCCTATCTCAACCAGTCGATCGCCACCGGGCAGGCCAACCTGGAGCGGCTCGAACGCACCCGCGAACTGGTGCAGGCGCGCTTCGATGCCGGTGCTGTGTCGCGCCTGGAAGTGCGCCAGGCACTGCAGAACCTGCAGTCGCAGCGGTCCTCGCAGAGCGCGCTGGAACAGCAGCGGGTGGAGGTGCGCAATGCGCTGACCGTGCTGCTGGACGGCACGCCGTGGCCGCAGCAGGACGAGCCGCAGGACCTGCTGGGCGCACACAGCCCGGGCATCAGCGAAGGCCTGCCGGCCGACCTGCTCGGCCGCCGTCCCGACCTGCGCGCGGCCGAACTTCGCCTGCGCAACAGCCTGAAGACCATCAAGGTGACCGCCACCCAGTACTACCCCGCGTTGAGCCTGACCGGCAGCCTCGGCTCCAGTGCAACCTCGCTGGGTGATGTGCTGCGCAACCCGGTGGCCACGCTCGGCGCGGGCCTGTCGCTGCCGTTCCTCAACCTGCAGCGCGCGCAGCTGGATACGGATATCGCCGGCACCGCCTATCAGATCGCCGCCACAAACTTCCGCAAGACGCTGTACACCGCGCTCTCGGAAGTGGACAACGCGTTGTCCGCGCGCGAACAGCTGGCACGCCAGGTGGCGGCCTCGCAGGCCTCGTACGACGAAGCGGTGGAAGTGGAGCGCGCGCAGGAAGTGCGTTACCGCGTGGGCGCCACCGACCTGCGCACCTGGCTGGAAGCGCAGCAGACCCGGCGCGATGCCGAGCTGTCGCTGGCGCGCGTGCGCCAGGGGCAGCTGAATAACGACGTCACCCTGTTCAAGGCGTTGGGCGGCAGCGCGGGGTGAAGCCGCGAGAGCGCCAACCAAGGTTGGCGACTACCGGGCAGGTGTCGACCTGGGTCGACACGCTACTTCTGTAGAGCCGAGCCCATGCTCGGCTGCTTTCTGATCGGGAAGACGCGCCCGCGCTGCGTGCGACAGCCGAGCGTGGGCTCGGCTCTACAAGACCGCTGGCGGATCAACCGCGCTGGCGCACGGCCTCGAACAGGCTGACGCCGGCAGCGACCGAGACATTCAGGCTCTCGATCTCGCCCGGCATCGGGATCTTGACCAGGCCATCGCAGTTCTCGCGGGTCAGGCGACGCAGGCCATCGGCCTCGCCACCGAGCACCAGGGCGATGTTGCCCTTCAGGTCCAGCTGGTACAGCGAAGCGGTGGCTTCACCGGCCAGGCCATAGATCCACACGCCCAGCTTCTGCAGGTCCTTCAGGCAGCGCGACAGGTTGGTCACCGCCACCACCGGGATCAGATCGGCGGCACCGGCCGAGGTCTTGCGCACGGTGGCATTGACCGTAGCCGACTTGTCCTTGGGGATGATCACGGCGGTCGCACCGGCCGCAGCGGCCGAGCGCAGGCAGGCGCCGAGGTTGTGCGGGTCCTGCACTTCGTCCAGCACCAGCAGCAGGGCCTTGCCTTCGGCTGCGGTGACCAGGCCTTCCAGCTCGTTCTCGCTGTAGGTGCGGGCAGCAGCATAGCGCGCGGCCACGCCCTGGTGGCGCACCGAACCGCCCACGCCATCCAGCGCCTGACTGTTCACCTTGCGCACGTCGATGCCCTTGCGGCGGGCATTTTCCTCGATCTCGGTCAGGCGCGGGTTCTTCGCACCGGCCTCGACCAGCACTTCGCGGACGTTCTCGGCGTCGTTCTCGATGGAGGAGGCGACGGCGTTGACGCCGACGATCCACTGGCTGTTCTTGCTCATGCGGGCGGGGACCGGAAAGGGGGTGGCTATGGTAGAGCATCGGCGGCGGCCGCGCTTCGCGCTCGCCGGGCATGGCCCGGCGCTACCCGCCTTTCACCCTTCGGCTGAACGGCTGCGCGGCGGCCAGTGCGGCGTGTCGTGGTCCGGGTGCTGATGGGACACGATGGTAGCCAGGAACTCCAGCGCCGCGATGTCTTCCTCGGTACGACGGGCCGGCAGGCTGGCCAGCGTATCGACAAACGGCAGCTTGCGCTCGACTCCGTACTGGATCGTCGGCGGCAGGCGCTCGGGTTCGTCAAAGGCACCGGCGGCCACCGCCACGCCGTCCGGCGCCTCGTAGGTCAGCGGCGTGCCGCAGTCGGCGCAGAAGCCACGCCGCACCACGTTGGACGACTGGAAATAGCGCGGCTGGCCGCGGGTCCAGCTGAACTGCACGCCGCGCACGGATACCAGCGGCGCGTAATAGGCACCGAACGCCTTCTGGCACATCCGGCAATGGCAGATCGAGCTGTCGGTCAGCGCACCGCGCGCCTGGAAGCGGATCGCGCCGCACTGGCAGCCGCCGCTGTATTCGGGTTGGCCTTGCATGGTGCGTTCCTCCGAAACGTCGTGCCAACGCACGGTTGGCACCTACCGGGTGAGGTGGGGGCCGACCGTTGGTCGGCACGCCTTTCATCAATATTGCTTCTTGGTGCGCTTGGCCGGCTTGCCACGCTCGGGCAGCGGCGGCAGGCCATCGCCTTCGTCCTCGCCCTTGTGCTCGACCAGGCGGAAATCGATCTTGCGCTCTTCCATGCTGGCCTTCAGTACCAGGATGCGCACGCGGTCGCCCAGGCGGTAGCTGCTGCCGCGGCGTTCGCCGGTCAGCGTCTTGCGGGTGGCGTCGAACTTGTAATAGTCCTGCGGCAGTTGGGTCACGTGCACCAGGCCCTGCACCTTCGACTCGTCCAGTTCCACGAACAGGCCGAAGCTGGTTACGCCGCTGATCACGCCGTCGAACTGGCCGCCCACATGCTTTTCCATCCACGCGGCGCGGTAGCGCTCGTCCACCTCGCGCTCTGCCTCGTCGGCACGTCGCTCGCGTTCGGAACATTGCAGTGCCAGCGCGGCCATCTCGCGGGCGTTGTAGGTGAACTTGTCCAGCGGCTTGCCGGACAGTGCGTGCTTGATCGCGCGATGCACCAGCAGATCGGGGTAGCGGCGGATCGGCGAGGTGAAATGCGCGTACGCCTCCAGCGCCAGGCCGAAGTGGCCGTGATTCTCCGGGCTGTAGATCGCCAGGCTCTGGCTGCGCAGCAGCACCGATTCCAGCAGCGTGGCATCGGGGCGGTCGCGGATCTTCTTCAGCAGCTTGGTGTAGTCACCCGGGCGCACCTTCGACCACGGCGGCAGGCTCAGCTTGAACTCCTTGAGGAATTCCAGAAGGTCGGCGTACTTGGTTTCCGGCGGCTTCTCGTGGATGCGGTACGGGGCCGGCACGTGGCGCGACAGCAGGTACTTCGCCGCCTCGACGTTGGCCGCGATCATGCATTCCTCGATCAGCTTGTGCGCGTCGTTGCGCACCAGCATGCCGGCCTGGGTGACTTCACCGCGGTTGTCCAGCACGAAGCGCACTTCACTGCTTTCGAACTCGATGGCACCGCGCTTGGTGCGCGCCTTGGACAGCACCTTGTACAGCTGGTGCAGGCGCTGTACCTGCGGCAGCAGGTCGCCCATCCAGGCTTTGGTATCGGCATCGTCCTCGCCCACCGCCTTCCACACCTGGGTGTAGGTCAGGCGCGCGTGCGAGTTCATCACCGCTTCGTAGAAGCGCGAATGCGTGACCAGGCCGTCGCGGTCGATCTGCATGTCGCAGACGAAGCACATGCGGTCGACCTTCGGCATCAAAGAGCAGATGCCGTTGGACAGCGTCTCCGGCAGCATCGGCACCACGAAGCCCGGGAAATACACCGAGGTCGCGCGCTTCTGCGCTTCCTCGTCCAGCGGCGTGCCGGGGCGAACGTAGTTGGATACATCGGCAATCGCCACCACCAGGCGGAAGCCATCGGCATTCGGTTCGCAGTACACCGCGTCGTCGAAGTCCTTGGCATCTTCACCATCGATGGTCACCAGCGGCGTGCTGCGCAGGTCGACGCGGTCGCCGATCATCGCCGGCTCGACCACCATCGGCACCGACGCGGCTTCGTCCAGCACTTCCTGCGGGAACTCGAACGGCAGTTCGTGGCCGTGGATCGCGGTTTCCACCACCAGCGAGGCGGTCAGCTTGTCGCCGAGCACGGCGATGATGCGGCCGATCGGCGGACGGCGGCTGTCCGGCGCCTGGGTCAGCTCGCAGACCACCAGCTGGCCGTCACGCGCGCCACCGGTCTGGTCCGGCGGCACCTGCACGTTGCGCTGCACGCGCTTGTCGTCGGGCACCACGTAATTGATACCCATCTCGATGCTGAAGCGGCCGATCAGGCGGGTCATGCCGCGTTCGAGCACGCGTGCAATGCTGCCTTCGCGACGGCCACGGTGGTCGATGCCGGTCACGCGGGCCAGCACCTTGTCGCCGTGCATCACCTTGCGCATTTCATACGGCGGCAGGAACAGATCATCGCCACCCTCGACCGGGCGCAGGAAGCCGAACCCTTCCGGGTTGGCGATCACCACGCCGGTCACCAGGTTCAGGGTCTGGATCGGGGCGAAGCCGCCACGGCGGTTCTGCACCAGCTGGCCATCACGGACCATGGCGCCGAGCCGGCGCGACAGCGCCTCGGCACGGTCCGGCGCGGTCAGTCCCAGGCGTGCGCCCAGTTCCTCGGCGGTCTGCGGCCCTTCGCAACGCTCCAGCAGGGCCAGGATGGCCTCGCGGCTGGCGATGGGCTGTTCGTATTTCTCGGCTTCGCGCGCGGCATAGGGATCGTCGATCACCTTGCCGGTCGGCGGCAGCTTACGGCCCGGCGCCGGGCCGGGGGCAGTGGCATCGGTATTGCGGACCTTGCGGCCGCGCGGCGGTGCGCCGCCTTCATTCAATTCGGGGAACCAGCCCGGCAACGGCTTGCCCGGCTTGGTGATGCGGGCTGCGCCCGCCTTGGCGCCCTTCTTTGGGGCCTGGCTGCGGGAATTGCTCCCGCCCTTGCTTGGTTTTTTGGTAGTCATCGCCCTACATGGTAGCCGTTGATGGCGTGCAGAACGGGTCAGCGCCCGCCTTGGAGGCGTTGGATTAATAAATTTCAGAAAGTCGTTGACAGTCCCCGGATTCATCTTCACAATTGCGCCTCTGGAACGCCCAGGTGGCGGAATTGGTAGACGCACTAGTTTCAGGTACTAGCGGGTAAAACCGTGGAGGTTCGAGTCCTCTCCTGGGCACCAACGAAAAAACTCCTCGCTTCGGCGAGGATTTTTTTTGCCCGCGATTTGGCGTCGAGGGTCGGATCGCTTTCCGCGAGGCAAAGGGCTCTGACCCCGACACCAGCCCTTGGGGTCAGAGCCACTTTCGCACGCGAAACGGGTTCCGACCCCGGCCCTGCAAAAAGTATTGACACCCCCGTCACAGCACCCCATAATCTCGCTCCTCGACGCCCAGGTGGCGGAATTGGTAGACGCACTAGTTTCAGGTACTAGCGGGTAAAACCGTGGAGGTTCGAGTCCTCTCCTGGGCACCACGTCGAGAATGAGAAAAACCCGCGAAAGCGGGTTTTTTCATGCCCGGAATCCGGCATCAGAACAGCGGCCGCAACACCAGTTCCAGCCCAAGCAGCAGCAGGAACCCGAGGAAACAGGCGCGGAACACCCGTGCGCTGATGCGCTGCCGGATCACTTGGCCCAGCCACATGCCCAGCAGCGCCGGCACCACCGCCAGCGCACTCAGGCCCAGCTGCTGGATGCCGAATGCACCGTGCATCACCAGTCCGGTGGTCAGCGAAATCGTTGACACGGTGAACGCCAGCCCCAGCGCCTGCACCAGTTCCTCGCGCTGCAGCCCCAGCGACTGCAGGTACGGCACCGCCGGCATCACGAACACACCCGTCGCACCGGTGACCACGCCCGACAGCGCACCGACCAGCGGCCCCAACCAACGCTCGCGCCGCTGCGGCACGCGGAACACCGGCGCCAGCAGCGCATAGGCCGCATAGACCACCAGGGCCAGGCCCAGGGCAACGCGCGACCCGGTGCGGTCGACCCGCACCAGCAGCGCTGCCGAAGCCAGGGTCACCACCACCACTGCCAGCATCATCGGCCACAGCCGCCGCACGATGCCGCCCAGCGACGGACCGGACACCAATTGCCACGCGTTGGTGACGAAGGTGGGAATGAACAGCATCGATGCGGCCGCCACCGGCGACAACGCGCCGCCCAACAGGCCCATCGCCACCGTCGGCAGCCCCATGCCGGTCACGCCCTTGACCACGCCGGCCAGCACGAACACCACCACCAGCAACCCATAGAAGTACATCGCCTCGTTCATGCCGCCATTGGAGCGGCCGCGGCAACGGCGCACAATGCGGCTTTGCGGCCCCACCCTTCGGACCAGCCGAAGGCAGCCGCCCTGCCGAGGTCATTCCCATGCGACTGGACATTGCCGATCTGCGCCTGTTCCTGGCCGTCGCCGACGCGGGCAGCATCACCGCCGGTGCGGCACAGGCCAACCTGGCCCTGGCATCGGCCAGTGAACGCCTGCGCGCCATCGAAGCCGATGCCGGCAGCACGCTGCTGGACCGGCATCCACGCGGGGTAAGCCTGACCGAAGCCGGTGCCGCCCTCGCCCACCATGCGCGCTTGATCGTGCAGCAGCAGACGCAGCTGCGCGGCGAGCTGCAGGCATTCGCACAGGGCGCGCGCGGCACCCTGCACCTGTATGCCAATACCGCTGCGCTGACCAACTACCTGCCCTCGCGCCTGGCACCGTGGCTGGCCCAGCGGCCACGGCTGCGGGTGGAACTGCACGAGCGCACCAGCAACGAAGTCGTGCGCGCACTGCGCGCCGGGCAGGCCGAGGCCGGCATCATCAGCGACGCCGTGCCGGCCGAGGGACTGCAGCGCCATGTGGTGGCCGAAGATCCGCTGGTGATGCTGTTGCCGGGCCACCACCGTTTCGCCCAGCGCCGCAGCGTGTCCTTCGCCGATGTGCTGGGTGAAACTTTCGTCGCGCTGGCCGACGGCAATGCCCTGCAGACCTACATCGAAGAACTGGCCGCTGCCGCCGGTCGCGTGCTGGATGTGCGCATCCGCATGAAAACCTTCGAGGGCCTGTGCACGATGGTCGGCCACGGCATCGGCGTGGGCATCATGCCGCGCACGCTGGCCCGGCAACACCGGCGCAGCACCGGCACCGTTGCAGTTCCACTGGAAGATGCCTGGGCACAGCGTCGTCTCTGCGTGTGCATTGCCGACGCGCAGGCACTGTCAGCACCGATGCGCAGCCTGCTGCAGCACCTGGGCGTTCGCACTGAAAAATAAATGTGAAATTGTGTTGACACATCGGCGTGCTTACCGCACAATTTCTCTCCTGAGTCGCCCAGGTGGCGGAATTGGTAGACGCACTAGTTTCAGGTACTAGCGGGTAAAACCGTGGAGGTTCGAGTCCTCTCCTGGGCACCATGACTCAAGATGATCAAACCCGCGAAAGCGGGTTTTTTCGTTTCTGCAGTCCCCGTCGACCTGGATTGACAGCGCGCCCATCCTGAGCGCCTGCAACTGATTCAAGTCCGCCCATCCGGTACCGATATGGAAGGCAGGACCGTGAACATCTGGGCTTATGGACAAGGCAAAGAAAGACCCGATCACACTGGATGTTGCCTCGCTCTTCAACGAGATGAAGGAATTTGATGGCGCTTATGTGAAAGCGCGCAAGGCACACTCCCCTCCGATCCTCAGCGATACGGTACTGGTCGCCCTCGGAATCGCGCTCGCCGTCCTGCTGACCGTGATCGCAATGGCCGCCATCATCAAGCAATTTGCGTATGAAGGCGACCAAACCTTCTGGAATCCCATGGGTCTGGGATTCATGATTTTCCTTGTGGTCCTCGCGCTGCTCTGGGCAGTCTGGTTCGCACTGGATGCCGTTCACTCGGCATTGACGATGTATCGCACACGACTGACAGGTATCGATCAAGCACTCCGCCGCGACGATTGGGTCGCTGCCGCACTTCAGGAGCGGATCTACAGTGCGCAGAAGCAAGCAGCGAATGGCAAGGCTTCCTCGCCCATGGAGCCCGCCGGGACATGCGCGCGTTTGCAGCAATTGATCCGCCACCTGCAGTCGGAATGCCGAGTCCGCTTGGCACGTGCCAATACTGGAGGTCTACTGGGCGCAATGGCGGGCTTGATCATCACCGGGTCGGATACGGCGCAGAAGCTCATGCAGATCAAAGTGCCGATCGAGGTCCCCTCCTACACTGTGGCACTGGCCATCGGAATCATGCTTGGCGCAATCCTCCAAACCTACTTCGCCGCCAGACTCTCACGACTGGCGGAACTGCTGGAACGGGTCGTACTGGGCCTTCAGTCGCATTCATCGGCCAGCGCGGGCCAAAGCCGATAGCCCGTAGCATGCATTTCAGGTGTGACGGCCGCCACGACACCCCTCAAACAAAAACCCCGCCTTGCGGCGGGGTTCTTGCATTTCAACGGCAATGATCGATCAATGGCCGCCGGCAGACGCCGCACCCGCACCCGCGCCGAACGGTGGTTTGGCCAGCCACAGGAACGTGATGATCGCCAGGAAGATCCAGCCCAGCAGGAAGAAGATGTCGTTGAAGCCCATCTGCGAAGCCTGGTGGTTGATCATGTTGTTCAGCACCGCTGCACCGTTCTGCAGGTTGCCCTGCCCCATCGCGGTCACCTGGTCCTGCATGCCCGGCTGATAGGCCGAGATGTGCTCGGTCAGATCCGCATGGTGCACCTGGGTACGACGCGCCCACAGCCACGTGGTCAGCGATGCTGCGAAGCTGCCGCCCAGCGTACGCAGGAAGGTGGCCAGGCCGGAACCCGCCGCGATCTCGCGGCCATCCAGGTCCGACAGCAGGATCTGCAGCACCGGCATGAAGAACAGCGCCACGCCGATGCCCATGATCAGCTGCACGCCGGCCACGTGCATGTAGTCCACCTGCAGGTTGAAGTTCGAGCGCAGGAAGCTGGTCATCGACAGCACGATGAAGGCGATCGTGGCCAGCATGCGCATGTCGAAGCGCGATGCGTACTTGCCCACGAACGGGGTCATGATCACTGGCAGGATACCGATCGGCGCGGTCGCCAGGCCCGCCCAGATCGCGGTGTAGCCCATGTCACGCTGCAGCCACTGCGGGATCAGCAGCGCCACGCTGAAGAACGCCGCATAGGCCACCACCATCGCCAGCGTGCCTGCGCGGAAGTTTCGATGCCGGAACAGCTTGAGGTCGACGATCGGATCCTTGTCGGTCAGCTCCCAGATCAGGAAGACCGTCAGCGTCACCACTGCCACGCAGGCCAGCACCACGATCTTCATCGACGAGAACCAGTCCTCGTCATTGCCCAGATCGAGCACCAGCTGCAGCGCGCCGACACCGATCACCAGGGTGGCCAGGCCGACATAGTCCATCTTCGGCTTCTCGATCTGCTCCGGGCGCCCCTTCAACTGGTTGCCCACCACCAGCGCGGCAAAGATGCCCAGCGGCACGTTGATCAGGAAGATCCACTCCCAACTGTAGTTGTCGGTGATCCAGCCACCGAGGATCGGGCCGCAGATCGGCGCCACCACCGTGATCATCGCCAGCAGCGCCAGCGCCTGCCCGCGCTTCTCGCGTGGATAGATCGAGACCAGCAGCGACTGCGTGATCGGATACATCGGGCCGGCCACGAAGCCCTGCAGCGCGCGTGACAGCACCAGCATGCCCATGCTCTGGGCCAGGCCGCACAGCAGCGAGGTGATGACGAAGGCCAGCGTGGCCCAGACGAACAGCTTGCGTTCGCCGAAGCGGCGGCTGAGCCAGCCGGTCAGCGGCAGCGCGATGGCCGTGCTGACCGCGAATGAGGTGATGACCCACGTCGCCTGCTGCGAACTGGCGCCGAGATTACCGGCGATGGTCGGCAGCGAGACGTTGGCGATGGTGGTGTCGAGCACCTGCATGAACGACGCCATCGCCAGGCCCACGGTGCACAGGGCGACGCTGGGCGGCAGGAATCCGGAGGCCGCTCCCGGCGCCGCCGGTGCGCCCGGAGCGCCGGGCGCGGCTGGAGCTTGTGCGGACATGGCGACCTCAGCCCGCCTTCGCCTGCTGCTGCGGCAGGTTGCCCTGGATGATCGTGTGGATCACCTCGTCGGCATCATGCAGCTGCTTGGCATACACGTCGGTGTCGAACACCGTGCCCTTGGCCGGGGTGCTCGGCAGCACTTCACCCTTCTGGTCGCGCAGGCTCACTTCAGCCTTCATCGACAGGCCGATGCGCAGCGGGTGTTCGGCCAGCTGCTTGGCATCGATGGCGATGCGCACCGGCACGCGCTGCACGATCTTGATCCAGTTGCCGCTGGCGTTCTGCGCCGGCAGCAGCGAGAACGCCGAACCGGTGCCCAGGCCCAGGCTCTGGATGCGGCCCTTGTACTTCACGTCACCGGCATACAGGTCCGACTTCAGCTCCACTTCCTGGCCCAGGCGCATGTGGCGCAGCTGGGTTTCCTTGAAGTTGGCCTCGACCCACATCTGCTCGGTCGGCACTACCGCCATCAGCGCGTTGCCCGGCTGCACGCGCTGGCCGACCTGCACCGAACGACGGGCGACGTAGCCGGTGACCGGCGCGACGATGCCGGCGCGGGCGTTGTTGAGGAAGGCCTGGCGCAGCTGCGCGGCTGCCGCCTGCACGTCCGGCTGGGTGGCGATCACGGTGTCGTCGACCAACGCGCGGTTGCGTTCGACGGTCTCGCGCGACCCGGCAACGGCCGCTTCGGCCGCAGCCAGCTCATCGCGGGCGTGGGCCAGTTCTTCGTTGGAGATGGCGCCGGTGGCGGCCAGGTCCTTGCGGCGGGCGAAGTCATCACGCACGCGCTTCAGGGTCACCTGGCGCGCGTTCAAGTCCGCCTGCGCGCCTTCCACGCTGCGGTACAGGCCACGGGTCTGGCGCACGGTCTTGGCCAGGTTGGCTTCGGCCTGCTGCAGCGCCACCGAGGTGTCGGACGGGTCCAGCTGCACCAGCAGCTGGCCGCGCTCCACGCGCATGCCGTCATCGGCGTTGATGGCGACCACGGTACCGGCCACCAGCGGGGTGATCTGCACTTGGTTGCCCTGCACGTAGGCATCGTCGGTCTCTTCGAACCAACGACCGAACATGAAGTACCACAGCGCCAGCGCGGCAAGCAGCAGCACGACGATCACGAACAGGCCGCGCAGCAGGTTGCCACGGCGGTTGGAGGCGGCCGGGGCCGCGGTGTCTTGGGTCTGGCTCATGGCAGGGGTCTTCAGGAATGCGAGGAATCGGAATGGGAGGCGATCGGTGCGCGGTCGGCGTCGGCGGGCTGGAAACCACCACCCAGTGCCTTGCTCAGGCGCACCGAGGACTGCACCTGCTGCGACTGCAGGCCGGCCAGCTGCTGCTGCGACTGCAACAGCGTGGATTGCGCGGTCAGCACGTCCAGGTAGCTGCCGATGCCGGCGCGGTAGCGCTGCTGGGCCAGGTCGAAGGCCGAGCGCGCGGTGTCCACCGCCTGCTGCTGCGAGTGCGCCTGCTGCGCCAGCGAGCGCACCGCATTGACCTGGTCGGCCACGTCGCGCAGCGCGTCGAGTACGGCCTGGTTGTAGTTGGCCACCGCCAGGTCGTACTGCGCATCGGTGTTGGCCAGGTTGGCACGCAGCTTGCCGCCTTCGAAGATCGGCAGGCTCAGCGCCGGGCCGATGTAGGCGAAGGTGGAGCTGCTCTTCAGCAGGTCGCCCACGTTCGGGGCGACCACGCCGGCCAGCGCGGTCAGGTTGAAGCTCGGGTAGAACTTGGTCCTGGCCACCTTGATCTGCTTGTCGGCCGCTTCCACGCGCCAGCGCGCGGCGACGATGTCGGGGCGACGGCCCAGCAGTTCGCTGGGCAGCACGCCCGGCAGCTGCAGTGCCACCGGGTTCAGCGGTTGCGGGCGCTGGATCGACAGGCCACGGTCCGGGCCCTTGCCGACCAGCGCGGCCAGTGCGGTGCGGGCCGCGTCGATGCGCTGCTGCGCGGCCTGCATCTGCTGCTGCGCGGCCGGTACGCGAGCCTCGGCCTGGCGCACCTGCAGGTCGCTGTCGATGCCGGCACTGCGGCGCTGGCGGGTCAGCTCCAGCGACTTCTGCGAACGGGTCAGCTCTTCCTCGGCCACGTCATTGAGCTGCCACGCATAGGCCAGGTCGGCATAGGCCTGGGTGATGCCGGTGGACAGGTTCAGGCGGGCGGCCTGGGCTTCGACGGTGGCGGCGTGGGCACCATCCACGGCGGCTTCCCAGGCAGCGCGCTTGCCGCCCCACAGGTCCACGCCGTAGCTGAAGTCGAAGGCGACCTGGCTGCTGCCGCCGTAGCGGCCACCCATTTCGCTGCCGACCATCGACTCAGGCAGGCGCAGGCCAGTGTAGCCGCCGGACACCGACAGGCTGGGCAGCTGGTCAGCGCGCGCGGTACCGACCTGGGCCTGGGCCTGGCGCAGGCGCGCGTCGGCGGCGTCCAGGCTCGGATGACCGGCCAGGCCCTCGGCAACCAGCGCGTCCAGCTGCGCATCGCCCAGCGCCTTCCACCAGTCCTGCGCCGGGAAGCCGGTGGCGCTCAGGTCGGTGTCGGCCAGGGTGCGTTCGCTGTGCAGGCTGTCCACGTCTAGCACGTGGCCCTGCGGGGTGAGGCCACGGCTGCTGGCGCAGGCGGCCAGGGCCAGGGCCAGCGCTGACACCAGCAGCGCGCGCCCGGACCGGCGGAGAGTGGGATGCGGGATCGGGTTCATGGGGTCGTCAGTGAATCGCGGATTCGGGTAAGGAGGGACAGCAGCAGCGTGCGCTCGTCGGTGGAAAGATCGCGCAAGGCGTAATCCATCACCGCGTCGCCGCGCAGCTTCAGCCGCGCCCACAACGCGCGGCCTTCATCGGTCAGCACGATCTGCAGCGCGCGGCGGTCCTGCGCATGCGGTTCGCGGCGGACGCAGCCCAGCGCCTCCAGCTTGTCCAGCAGGCGGGTGACCGCGCTGGGCACCTGGTCGATGGCCTGGGCCAGCTCGTTGGCGGTGCACGGGGCCATGTGCGAAAGCACCTTCAGCCCGATGTAGTGGGTGAAGCCGATACCCAGATCTTCTTCGGCCATGGACGCGTCGAGTTGCCGGACCAGGCCGTCGCGCACCTGGCGCAGCAGCAGGCCGAAGCTGGGGGGAGTGGTTGCAGGACAGATCATGGGGGAGCATTCTCTTCCAAAAAAAATATTTCTCAATGGAAATATTTGATCTGGCATCGAATGCTGTGTTGCAGCAGTGGGCTGGATCAGTGACGGCGCACACCTTAATGGCCCGCTCAGCTGGCCCGGTAGTACAATTAAGCCAATGGATGACACATTTCAGCCAGCGGATATGATGAACAAGGCAGAAATCCCCCCTCCGAAACGCCTGCTGCGTGACGACGCACTGGACTGGTTCGAGCGCAACGACGGCCCGCCGGTGGTCGCCTTCCGCTTCGACAGCCCCCTCGGCCTGGTCCGGGAAGTGGACTGGCACCACCACCAGCGCGCCCAGCTGATCTGCGTCGAACGCGGCCTGCTGACCACCCGCACCTCGCACGGGACGTGGTCGCTGGCGCCGGGCTCGGCCGGCTGGATGCCGCCGCTGGAGCCGCATACGGTGACCCTGGACGGTCCGCTGCGTGGCTGGGGCATGGCGCTGGCCGCACCGGCCTGCGCCACCCTGCCCGCCGATCCCTGCGTGCTGGGCCTGTCCAAGCTGGCGCAGGCGCTGGCCGACCGCATCTGCGAATGGCCGCTGGGCTACGACACCACGCCCGAGCGCCAGCACATCATCGACGTGCTGCTGGACGAGATCCGCACTGCGCCGCGCCAGCGCATGCACCTGCCGATGCCGCATGACCGGCGCCTGCTGAAGATCGCCTCGCAGCTGCTGGCCGACCCGTCCGACGAGCGCAGCCTGGCCGAATGGGCGCACTGGGCCGGCCTGTCGCCGCGCAGCCTCACCCGCCACTTCCGCGACGAGACCACGCTCAGCTTCGCCCAGTGGCGGCAGCAGGCCCGGCTCTCCGAAGCCCTGCGCCAGTTGACCGATGGCCGCAGCGTGGCCGACATCGCCCACGCACTGGGCTTCAGCAGCGCCAGCGCCTTCGTCACCGTGTTCCGCCGCCACTTCGGGCTGCCGCCCGGGCGCTACCTGGCGCGGGCCGGGCATGGCCTGGAAACCGGGCTGGACCCTGCGCGCGGCTTGGCATCCCCCGCCGCATCCGGATAATCACAGGATTGCGAGCGGCGACCGCCGTCGCCGCCTCCCGACAACAGGTAACAACGCCGCATGACCGAACTTGCCCGCCCCGTGTTCCACGGATTCGAACAACTGCCGCTGCGCGAGTACGCCGAACGCGCCTACCTCGATTACTCGATGTACGTGGTCCTGGACCGCGCCCTGCCGTTCATCGGCGACGGCCTGAAGCCAGTGCAGCGCCGCATCATCTATTCGATGAGCGAGCTGGGCCTGAATGCCGCGTCCAAGCCGAAGAAGTCCGCGCGCACCGTCGGTGACGTCATCGGTAAGTACCACCCGCACGGCGACAGCGCGTGCTACGAGGCGCTGGTGCTGATGGCGCAGCCGTTCTCGTACCGCTACCCGCTGATCGAGGGCCAGGGCAACTTCGGCTCCAGCGACGACCCGAAGTCGTTCGCGGCGATGCGTTACACCGAATCCAAGCTGACCCCGATCGCCGAAGTGCTGCTGGGCGAGCTGGGCCAGGGCACCACCGACTGGGCGCCGAACTTCGACGGCACCCTGCAGGAACCGACCTGGATGCCGGCGCGGCTGCCGCACCTGCTGCTGAACGGCACCACCGGCATCGCCGTCGGCATGGCCACCGACGTACCGCCGCACAATCTCAACGAGATTGTCAGCGCGCTGCTGCACCTGCTGGACAACCCCGATGCGACCGTGCGCGACCTGTGCGAGCACGTGCAGGGCCCGGACTACCCGTCCAGCGCCGAGATCATCACCGCGGCCAACGATCTGCGGAACATGTACGAGACCGGCAACGGCAGCGTGCGTGCGCGTGCGACCTTCACCAAGGAAGCCAACAACATCGTGGTGACGGCGCTGCCGTTCCAGGTGTCGCCGTCGAAGGTGATCGAGCAGATTGCCGCGCAGATGCGCGCCAAGAAGCTGCCGTGGCTGGAAGACATCCGCGATGAATCCGACCACGCCAACCCGGTGCGCGTGGTGCTGGTGCCGCGTTCCAACCGCGTCGACGCCGAGCAGCTGATGGGCCACCTGTTCGCCACCACGGACATGGAGCGCAGCTACCGCGTCAACCTCAACGTGATCGGGCTGGACGGCCGTCCGCAGGTGAAGAACCTGAAGATGCTGCTCAGCGAATGGCTGACCTTCCGCAGCAACACCGTCACCCGCCGCCTGCAGCACCGCCTGCAGAAGGTCGAGCGCCGCCTGCACCTGCTGGAAGGCCTGCTGATCGCCTTCCTCAACCTGGACGAGGTGATCCACATCATCCGTACCGAGGACGAACCGAAGGCGGCGCTGATCGCGCGCTTCGGCCTGTCCGAGGAACAGGCCGAGTACATCCTGGAAACCAAGCTGAAGCAGCTGGCCCGCCTGGAGGAGATGAAGATCCGCGGCGAGCAGGACGAGCTGGCCAAGGAGCGCGAGAAGATCCTCGGCATCCTCGACAGCAAGGCCAAGCTGAAGAAGCTGATCCGCGACGAACTGACCGCCGACGCCAAGAAGTTCGGCGACGCACGCCGTTCGCCGCTGGTGCAGCGCCAGGCCGCGCAGGCCATCGATGAGACCGAGCTGGTGCCGAGCGAGCCGATGACCGTGGTGCTGTCGGAGAAGGGCTGGATCCGTGCCGCCAAGGGCCACGACGTCGATGCATCGGCCCTGTCCTACCGCGAAGGCGACGGACTGCAGGGCGCGGTGCGCGCGCGCAGCACCCAGCAGGTCGCGTTCCTCGACAGCGAGGGCCGCGCCTACTCGACGCCGGTGCACACCCTGCCCTCCGCGCGTGGCAATGGCGAACCGCTGACCGGCCGCTTCTCGCCGGCGCCGGGCACCAGCTTCGTGACCCTGGCCAGTGCCGAGCCGGAGGCCCGCTTCGTGCTGGCCTCCAGTCATGGCTATGGCTTCGTCACCCGCTTCGAGAACCTGATCGGTCGCAACAAGGCCGGCAAGGCGATGCTGAATCTGTCGTCCGGCTCGTCGGTGCTCACTCCGTCGGTGCTCGCCAACGTGGCCACCGACCGCATCGTGGCGGTGACCAGCTCGGGCAACCTGCTGGCGATCGCCGCCAACGACCTGCCGGAACTGGACAAGGGCAAGGGCAACAAGATCATCGAGATCCCGAAGGCCAAGCTCGCCACCGAACGCGTGGTCGCCATCGTGGCGATCAGCCCGGGGCAGACCCTGCAGGTGCGCAGTGGCCAGCGCACGATGGGGCTGAAGTTCAACGAGCTCGACGCCTACCTCGGCGCCCGCGCCACCCGTGGCCACCTGCTGCCGCGCGGCTGGCAGAAGGTGGAAGGGTTGTCGGTGGAATAAGGGCTGGGGCCCTGCCCTGGTGGGTGTCAACCTTGGTTGACACGCCTTGCCGGGGATCAGACACGAAAAAGCCGGGGCAATCCCCGGCTTTTTCGTTGTCGGCTGGCGGGCGGTGGAGCAGCTGGCGAGCGAAGGCTGGCGGGCGGTGCGCCGGTGCTGGCGGGCGACAGAACGTTGTAGAGTCGAGCCATGCTCGACTCGGATCCAAAGCAGCCGAGCATGGCCCGGCTCTACAGAGAGCGGTGCCGGCTCAGTGCGCCGGGGCGCCGCTGCCGTCGATCTTGCTCAGCTGGTACAGCTCCAGGCCGATGCGCTTGATCAGGCCGAGCTGCTGTTCCAGCCACCAGGCGTGGTCTTCTTCGGTGTCCTTCAGCTGCGCCAGCAGGATGTCGCGGCTCACGTAGTCGCCGTTCTCCTCGCACAGCTTCATGCCGGCGGCGAGATTGTTCCGAACGGCGTATTCAGTGTCGAGATCCTTCTGCAGCATCTCTTCCACAGTCTTGCCCGGCTCGGTGGCATGCGGGCGCATGTCCGGGTCGCCGCCCAGGAACAGGATCCGGCGCAGCAGCGCATCGGCGTGCTGGGTTTCCTCTTCCATCTCGTGGTTCAGGCGTTCGTACAGCGCGAACAGGCCCTGATCCTCGTAGCGGCGGGAATGGATGAAGTACTGGTCGCGGGCAGCGAGCTCGCCGCGCAGCAGTTCCTTCAGACAGGCGATGACGTCCGGGTTGCCTTTCATGGGGGGGCTCCTGTGAATCGATGTGGCATAGGGTGCCGCATTTCAGAATACGGTGATCTAATCGGAATCAGTCGCAGTTGCGCCTGCGGCTACAATCGGCCCACGAGTTCGGAAAGGACGTGCGATGCGACGTACATGGCGTTGGGTGCTGGGCGTATTGATCGCCATCGTCCTGGTCACCGCCCTGGTGCTGTGGCTGCTGCTGCGCGGCAGCCTGGCCGACCTGGACGGCGAGCATGCGCTGCCGGGGCTGGCCAAGCCGGTCACCCTCGAACGCGATGCGCTGGGCGTGGTGACCATCACCGCCGCCAGCCAGGCCGACGCGATGCGCGCATTGGGTCGCGTGCATGCGCAGGAACGTTATTTCGAAATGGACCTGATGCGCCGCAGTGCCGCCGGTGAGCTGTCGGCGCTGTTCGGGCCGAAGGCCATCGACGCCGACAAGCGCATGCGCGTGCATCGGCTGCGCGCGCGCACCGAGGCGAACATGCAGGCTGCACTGGGCGACAACATCGAAGCCGTGAGCGCCTACGTCGGTGGGGTCAATGAAGGCCTGGCCGATCTCTCCGTGCGCCCGTGGGCCTACCTGCTGCTGCGGCAGTCACCGCAACCGTGGAAGGCCAGCGACAGCGTGCTGACCGGGCTGGCCATGTACGCCGACCTGCAGGACCCGGGCAACCAGACCGAGCTTGCACTGAGCCGCATCCGCGCAGTGGTGCCGTCCGCGCTGTACGCGCTGATCGCCCACGACGGCACCGAATGGGATGCACCGCTGTTCGGCGAACCGACCGGCAACGCCACGCTCCCCGATGCCAGCCAGCTCGACCTGCACACATTGAAGGGAAAATCCGGCACCGCGCAGGAAGAGGTGGACGCTGTCGGCAGCAACAACTTCGCGGTGGCGGGGGCGCTTACCGCCGATGGCCGCGCTATCGTCGCCGACGACATGCACCTGGGCCTGCGCGCACCGGGCCTGTGGTTCCGCGTGCGCCTGCGCTACCCCGACCCGCAGGCTGCCGGCGGCCAGGTCGACGTCACCGGCTTCTCGCTGCCCGGCCTGCCGGCCGTGATCGTCGGCAGCAACGGGCACGTGGCCTGGGGCTTCACCAACAGCTACATCGACACGGCGGACTACCGGACTGAACCGGCCAACGCCGCCGCGACCGTACATGAAGAACGCATCACCGTAGCCGGCCGGGCCGACGTGGTGTTCCCGGTGCGCGAAACCGCCTGGGGCCCGATCCTGCACACCCATGCCGATGGCCGCAGCGACGCGCTGCGCTGGGTCGCCCATCTGCCGGGCGCGGTACGGCTGGACTTCAGTGACCTCGCCCGCGCTGGCGATCTGGACGCGGCCCTGCGGTTCGCCGACCACGCCGGCATTCCCGCGCAGAACCTGGTGGTCGGCGACCGCAGCGGACGCATCGCCTGGCGCCTGATCGGCGCCCGCCCGGACCGCGGTCCGGGCTGTGCACCGGCCGGCTTCACGGCCACCAGCAACCAGGACTGCGCCCCCTGGCCGATCCGCAGCGATGCCTCGCCGGCACTGATCGACCCACCCAACCATCGCCTGTGGACCGCCAACGGCCGCGTCCTCGACGGCGAGGCACTGGCCAGTGTCGGCAACGGTGGTTATGACCTCGGCGCTCGTGCGCGGCAGATCCGCGACCTGCTGGCGATCCAGGAGCGCTTCGACGAACACGACCTGCTTGCGATCCAGCTCGACGACCGCGCGGTGTTCCTGCAGCGCTGGTGGGCACTGCTGCACGACGTCATCGAACGCAGTGACGATCCCGCGCTGAAGCGATTGAAGGCGGTCAGCCATCAGTGGGGCGGGCGCGCTTCCGCCAACTCGGTCAGCTACCGGGTGGTGCGCGAGTTCCGCACGCAGGTGATGGAGACGCTGTCCGATGCGCTGCTGGCACCGGCCAATGCGCAGCTGGGTGAGGACTACCTCGATCCGCGCCTGGCGCAGCTGGAAGGCGTGGCCTGGCCGATGCTGCAGCAGCGCCCGGCCAACCTGCTGCCGCCAGCGTTCGACAGCTGGGATGCGCTGCTGATCGATGCAGCACGTCGCACGGAAGCCGAGCTCTCCAGGCAAGGCCCACTGGCCAAGCGCACGTGGGGGGAACGCAATACCGCGGCAATCTGCCATCCGATCGCACGCGCGCTGCCGGAGTTCGCCAAGCGCTGGCTGTGCATGCCGGCCGACCGCCTGCCTGGTGACCGCGACATGCCGCGGGTGCAGACGCCGAACTTCGGTGCTTCCGAGCGCATGGTGGTATCGCCCGGCCACGAGGCCGACGGCATCGTGCACATGCCCGGCGGCCAGAGCGGGCATCCCCTGTCTCCGTACTGGGGCGCCGGCCACGAAGACTGGGTGCATGGCCGCCCGACCCCGTTCCTGCCCGGCAAGGCGCAGCACACCATGACGCTGGTGCCAGCGCGGTAGTGCCGGCCGCTGGCCGGCAACCCCGGAAGACCCGGGGTCAGATCCCTTTTCCAAGGGAAAAGGGATCTGACCCCATCACCGACGGTAGCGCCGCTCGATCAGGTTCAACAGCGGCCCGGTCATCGCCGTGGTCACCAGCGCCATGATCACCAGCACCGCAAACAGGCGGTCACCGAGCAGGCCCAGCTCGTAGCCCAGGTTGAGCACGATCAGCTCCATCAGGCCGCGGGTATTCATCAGCGCGCCCAACCGCCATGCCTCACGCGTGGGCATGCCGGCACTGCGCGCAGCACTGAAGGTGCCCAGCAGCTTGCCGGCCGTGGCCACCACGATCACCACCGCGCACAGCACGATATCGCTGGCCTGCAATGCGTCGGCGCGCATCCGCAGACCGGTCATGGCGAAGAACAGCGGCAGCAGCAGCGTCACCACGAACGGTTCGACGCGGGCCATCAGCAGCTCGCGCAGCTGCACGTTGGACGACACCGCCACGCCCGCAGCAAAGGCACCGAACAGCGCATGGATGCCGAGCATCTCGGTGACCAGCGCACTGGCCAGCGACAGCAGCAGGATGCCCAGCAGCCAGCGCCCTTCGCGTCCCGGCGCGATCTGCTGGCGGGCGAACCAGGGCTTCACCAGCCCCAGCATCAACGCCACGAACGCAACCACGCACAGCAGGTTGAGGCTGGCCGGCAGCCAGCCACTCGCCTGGGCCGCGGCAACGATCAGCGCCAGCAGGCACCACGCGGTGGCGTCGCCCAAGGCGGCGCAGGCGATGGCGGTCTGGCCCAGCGATGTCTGGGTGATGCCACGGTCGGCGAGGATGCGCAGCAGCACCGGGAACGCGGTGATGCTCATCGAGATGCCGACGAACAGCGCGAACGCAGTGAAGCCCACACCTTCGGGGCCGTGCTGCGGGTACAGCCAGATCGCCAGCGCGATGCCGAGCACGAACGGCACCGCGATGCCGGCATGGCTGACCGTGAACGCAAAACGCCGTCGCCCGCGCAGCGCAGCCAGATCCAGCTCGGCACCGGCCACCAGCAGGAACATCAGCACGCCCAGCTGGCTGAGCATGCCCAGCGGCCCCAGCGAACTGCCCGGGAACAGCGCCCCATGCAGCTGCGGCAGCACGCTGCCCAGCACCAACGGGCCCATCATCAGGCCGGCCGCCATCTCGCCGATCACCGCCGGCTGGCCCAGCCGCTTCAGCAGTGCGCCCGCCCCCTTGGCCACCAGCAACAGCACCAGCAACTGCAGCAGGAACAGGCCCAGCGGCGAGGCCAGATGCTGCGCCCAGCCGCCCTCTGCCACAGCCGTAGCGCGGGCAACCGCAGCGGGTGCAGCAGGGCCAGCGAAGCGTGCCAGCAGTACACCGGCAAGCAAGGGCAGCGCGGCCCATGCCAGATAGCGCCATCCCCACTTCATCGGCGGCCGTTGGCTACCGCGCGGTACGTCCATGAACATTCCCCAATGTGCAGGGCGCCGATGATACGTCGCAAAAAGGGGACGGAGGGGACTAAGTCCTCCTTGTGCTCGCCGGTCATGGCCCGGCGCTACCATCGCTCGGTAGCGCCGGGCCATGCCTGGCGGAAGCATTACGCCAGGGCTTGTTCGTGCACGCCGGCGATCGCGCGTCCGGAAGGGTCGGCCGCCGCCGCGAAGCTGGCATCCCAGGCGATCGCCGCCGGCGAGGAACAGGCAATCGATTTGCCGCCCGGCACGGTCTCGGCCGCCGCGCGGCTCGGGAAGAACTGCTCGAACAGGTGGCGGTAGTAGTACGCCTCCTTGGTCTGCGGCGGGTTGTGCGGGAAGCGCTTGTCGGCGGCCGCCAGCACACGATCGCTCACCTGCGCTTCGGCATGCGCCTTCAGCCCATCGATCCAGCCGTAGCCGACGCCATCGCTGAACTGCTCCTTCTGCCGCCACAGGATGCTGTCCGGCAGGTAGCCATCGAACGCCTCGCGCAGCACCGCCTTCTCGATGCGACGGCCACCGAACCCGGCACCGACCATCTTGTGCGCGGCATCGAAGCGCATCGCCACGTCGAGGAATTCACGATCCAGGAACGGCACGCGCGGCTCCACGCCCCAGGCCATCATCGATTTGTTGGCACGCAGGCAATCGTAGTTGTGCAGGGCGTCGAGCTTGCGCACCAGCTCGTCGTGGAATTCGCGCGCATCCGGCGCCTTGTGGAAGTACAGGTAACCACCGAAGATCTCGTCGCTGCCTTCGCCGGACAGCACCATCTTCACGCCCATCGCCTTGATCCGCCGCGCCAGCAGGAACATCGGCGTCGACGCGCGGATGGTGGTGACGTCGTAGGTTTCGATGTGGCGGATCACTTCCGGCAGCACGTCCAGGCCTTCTTCGAAGGTGTATTCGAACCCGTGGTGCACAGTACCCAGCGCTTCGGCAGCAACCGCGGCAGCGGCCAGATCGGGGGATCCCTTCAGCCCGATCGCGAACGAGTGCAGGCGCGGCCACCAGGCTTCGGTCTGCCCGCCGTCCTCGATGCGACGGCGCGCGTAGCGTGCGGCCACGGCGGCCACCAGCGATGAATCCAGACCACCGGACAGCAGTACGCCATACGGCACGTCGCTCATCAGCTGGCGCTCCACGGCGTGCTCGAAGGCCTGCCGCAGTTCGGCGAGGTCGGCCTGGCGGCCCTGCACATCCGCATACTCACGCCACGGCTGCTGGTAGTAGCGCACCAGTTCACCACTGGCGCTGTCGAAATAGTGGCCCGGCGGGAACTGCGCGACATCGGCGCAGGAATCGACCAGCGCCTTCATCTCCGAAGCCACGCGCAGGCGCCCCTGCGCATCGTGGCCCCAGTACAGCGGCACCACGCCGACCGGGTCGCGCGCCACCAGCACGCGGCCGCTGTCACGGTCCCACAGCGCAAAGGCGAAGATGCCGTTGAGCTGCTCCAGCCACTGCGCCGGCGATCCGCCCTGGCGGTACAGCGCGTTGATCACTTCGCAGTCCGAGCCGGTCTGGAAGTCGTAGGCGGTGGTCAGCGCGGCCTTCAGTTGCTGGTGGTTGTAGATTTCGCCGTTCACCGCCAGCGCCAGCTGGCCGTCGGCAGACAGCAGCGGTTGCGAGCCGCCGGCCGGATCGACGATGGCCAGCCGCTCGTGGACCAGCAATGCGCCTTCGTCCAGGTACACGCCGCTCCAGTCCGGGCCACGGTGGCGCTGGCGCTGCGACAGTTCCAGCGCGTGCCGGCGCAGGGCGGGAAGATCGTCACCGGCCTGCAGGCCGAAGATTCCGAAGATCGAACACATGGCGGAGCTCCTGTTGGGGGATTTCACGAGGGGAAGGTGTTCGACCGGCCATCCAGGCCCGGGAAGGCTGCGCCCGGGCACAAAAAAACCCGCATCGGCCGATGCGGGTTTTCTGGTGTCCGGGCGTGTGTTGCTGTCTATCTACCCAGGGCGCAGTCCCGCATCGGCCGCGCACGATTATTCGCGCGCAGATTATTGCGGTTGTTGTTATTGACGGCGGTGGCCAGGCGGATCGACATGGGATCGACCGTACCCCGGTTTCCGGCGCGGCGCAACAGTTGCGTTGGCAACCACGCGTGAAGCGCATAATGGCGCGCCCAGCAATGTGTAATGGAAATGCAACACCGCACTGGATGCACTGCCGTACTGGCCGCCCTGCTCTGCCTGGGCCTGGCGGCCTGCCATACCCTGTCCCCGCCCTCCAGGCTGCCGCCCGCGCAGCAGCAGGCCCTGGAACAGCGCGGCAGCGACGGCAGCTTTGACGGCGCCTGGGATACCGCAGAGACCTTCGAGCGCTTCAACGACCCGCGCGCGATCGCCTACTACGAGCGTGCCGCTGCGGCCACGCCCTGGACCTTCCACAACACCAAGGCGGAAGAAGCACTGGGCCGGATCTGGACCTTCGGCACGCTGCGGCATGCCGACAGCCCCCGCATCGATCCTGCACCGGTGCTGCGCGCTTCGTGGCGACGCGGCGAGCGCGCCTACCTGGCTGCGGCCAACCACGGCAATCCCTACGCGTTCCACGACTTGGCTGCAGCCTATCGCCAGCAGGGCGACGCACAGCAGGCCCTGCGCTGGGACCTGCGCGCGATGATCCATCACCGCTATCCAAGCCGTTCCTCGCGACTGCCGGATGCAGTGGCCGCGAAGGCCGGCACCGTGCACCCGCTGGTCGCCCACCTGCAGCGTCGCGCGGCGCGTGGCGATGCCGAGGCGCAGGTGGATCTGGGCGCGCTGCTGGAACGCGGCGTGGGCGTGCCGAGCGATCCGGCACATGCGTTGCAGCTGTATCAGCGTGCCGGGGAACAGGGCAATGTGTTCGGCCAGTACTTTGCCGGGCTGCTGCTGGGCCGGAGTGCGCCGGGCGTGGAGAAGGACACCGAGGCGGCGGCACGCTGGTTCGCGAAGGCCGAAGCGCAGCACTTCTACATGGCGGCGCCCAGCTACTGGAAAAAAGCGGTCGAGCCGCCGTTCTTCCTTTTTTCGGAATAGTAGAGCCGGGCCGTGCTCGGCTGCTTCTGCCGGTAGACACCAGCCGAGCATGGCTCGGCTCTACAGGGATGCAGCCCCGGCGGGGGGCGTGCCGACCAACGGTCGGCACCCACCATTCCCACCTCACCGTCCTTACACCAGCAGCCGTTCCACCAGCCGCTGGTACAGCCCGGGCAGTGCTTCCAGTTCGTCCACGCGCACGTTCTCGTCCACCTGGTGGATGCTGGCGTTGACCGGTCCTACTTCGATGCACTGCGCCCCCAAGGGTGCGATGAAGCGCGCATCGGAGGTACCGCCGCCGGTACTTTCTTCCGGCGCGCGGCCGATGTGCTCGGCCAGCACTGCGCGTGCAGCGGCGCGCAGCGTGCCTTCCGGGGTGTAGAACGGCTCGCCGCTACGGTGCCACTTCAGCGTGTACTGCAGGCCATGCCGGTCCAGCAGTGCGGCGATCTCTGCTTCCAGCTTCGGCGCGTCCCAATGCGGGTTGTAGCGGAGGTTGAAATCCACTTCGAGCTCGCCGGGAATCACGTTGTTGGCACCGGTGCCGGCGTGGATGTTGGAGATCTGCAGGCTGGTCGGCGGGAAGCTCTCGTAGCCGTCGTCCCAGCGTCGCGCACTCAGTTCGGCCAGTGCCGGCGCCGCCTGGTGGATCGGATTGCGCGCTTTCTCCGGGTACGCCACATGCCCCTGAACGCCCTGCACGCGCAGCTTGGCGGACAGGCTGCCGCGGCGGCCCACGCGCAGCAGGTCGCCCAGCGTCGCGGTCGATGACGGCTCACCGGTGATGCACCAGTCGATGCGCTGCCCCCGTGCGGCGAACAGGCGTGCAACGTGGCGCACGCCATCGATGGCATCGCCCTCCTCGTCGCTGGTCAGCAGTACCGCCAGCGTGCCGGGATGATCGGGATGCGCGGCGACGAACTGCTCGGCGGCGACCACGAACGCAGCCACGCTGCCTTTCATGTCGGCAGCACCGCGCCCATACAGCACGCCATCGCGGATCTGTGGGGTGAACGGGTCGCTGGTCCAGGCTTCGCGCGGGCCGGTTGGCACCACGTCAGTGTGGCCCAGCAGGACCAGTACCGGTGCGCCCTGGCCATGGGTCGCCCACAGATTGTCGACATCGCCCAGGCGCAGGTGGTCACAGTGGAATCCAGCCTGCTTCAGCCGCGCCGCCAGCAGCGCCTGGCAACCCGCATCGTCCGGCGTCACCGAAGGCCGTGCGATCAGCTCGCAGGCCAGGTCAAGGACGGTACTCATGCGTCGCCCAGGCCGAAGCGGGCCTTGAAGCCGTTGTCACTGAAACCCTGGCTGGCCTTGCCATCGGCGGTGACCACCAGCGGGCGCTTGATCAGCTGCGGGTACTCGCGCAGCAGCAGCTTCCACTCGGCCTCGGAATCGGCGGCCTTGCGGTTGTCCGGCAGCTGCCGCCAGGTGGTGGAGGACTTGTTGACCATCGCCGCCAGCCCCCCCAGCTGCGCGGCCCATTCCAGCAGCATTTCCGGGCTGGGTTTGTTCTCGCGGTAATCGACGAAGGTGTACGGCACGCCGAAGCGGTCGAGCCACTTGGTCGCCTTCTTGCAGGTATCGCAGTTCTTCAAACCGTAGACAGTGGTGCTCATGGCCATCTGTGATGCTGGAAAACAGGGGTCCAGAATCTCACAACAGGCGCTCGGACACGACCCGGAACGGCACTCTCGGCAAGCGGAAGACCAGGCCCGATTCAAGCGCCACGCCCATCGCCTGCAGGCGCGGGCAGTGCAGCTCGCCCGACAGGCGCAGCGGCTGCAGGCTGCCGATGTCCACCGGCAGCGCGATGCGGGTACTGGCCCAGTACCGATCGCAGGTGCGGGCGATGGCTTCGTCCTGGCAGGTCAGGAAGCGCAGCAGGGCCTGACGGCCACCGAACGCCGCCGACCATGCGTCGTGCCGCCAGCCATCGGCTGCCTGCCACTGCAGTCCCAACGCGGGTGCACTGCCCTGCCCGCCTTCAATCAGCGTGTGGCCACGACCCGAGGCATCCAGCACATGTTCGAAGCGGATGGAAAGATGGGGTTGCATGGCATCGCTGAACGCGCGCGCGCCAGCGACGAAGGCCAGCTGGTCCATCACATTGCGATCAAACAGCACCACCGGTGTGCCTTCCGGATCGTCGTCGCGGCGCAGGTACCAGCGCCAGTTGCTCTGCCGCGGCGACGGCATCAGCGCGCGCAGCGGCCCGGCCAGCGCGGGCCCGAAGTGCCCGTGACGGTAGCTGAGGATGGTGTACGGCGTGCGCCCGGCATGCACCACGTAGTGATGGCCCGGTGGCGGCAACGGTGCATGGCGCACGTCGACCCACCAGCTCGCGTAGACCACGTCGCGCACATCGCTGGCCAGCGCTGGCATCGGCCAACGCCGTGACAGCGCGCGACGCAGCCGGCTCCAGCGGGATGCATGCAGCAGGCGCGGCAGCATCCGTCCGAACGCGGTGTCGGACGGATGCCGGTAGATCGCGGACTGCGCCAGGTCTTCCGGCGCAGCCACCTTCAGTCGGCCAGGCCGCGCAGCAGATCGTTGACGCTGGTCTTGCTGCGGGTCTTGGCATCGACCTGCTTGACGATCACCGCGCAGTACAGCGAGTGGGTGCCGTCCTTGCTCGGCAGCGAGCCGGATACCACCACGCTGTACGGCGGGATGTAGCCGTAGCTGATCTCGCCGGTGGCGCGGTTGTAGATGCGGGTGCTCTGGCTGAGGAACACGCCCATGCCGATCACGCTGTGGTGGCCGACCACCACGCCTTCCACCACTTCCGAACGCGCGCCGATGAAGCAGTGGTCTTCAATGATGGTCGGGCTGGCCTGCAGCGGTTCCAGCACGCCGCCGATACCGGCACCGCCGGACAGATGGCAGTGCTGGCCGATCTGCGCGCAGGAACCAACGGTGGCCCAGGTATCGACCATGGTGCCTTCACCGACATAGGCGCCGATGTTGGTGAAGCTCGGCATCAGCACCACGTCCTTGCCGAAGTACGTACCGCGGCGGGCAATGGCGCCCGGCACCACGCGCACGCCACCACGACGGAACTTCGCTTCGTCATAGCCGGCAAAACGCGATTCGACTTTGTCCCAGAACGGCGCCGGGCGCGCATCGACCACGGCCATGTCGTTGACGCGGAAGTACAGCAGCACCGCCTTCTTCAACCACTCGTTGACCTTCCAGCCACCATGGCCGTCCGGTTCGGCAACGCGGAATTCCCCGCTTTCCAGGCCATCGATCACACGGTTGACCAGCGGCCTGGTCGAGCCTTCCAGTTCGTGCAGGGTCAGCGTGGCGCGGCGTTCGAAGGCACTTTCGATGCCGAACTTCAGTTCTTCCACGCCCGGCGTGGCCGGCTTGCGCAGCGATTTGCGGGCGATGGTTTCGGCGCGTGCGGCTTCGGCACTCTTGGCCGGGGCCTTCTTCGGTGCCGCCACCTTCTTCGCCGGCGCCTTCACCGCTGCGGCTTTCTTCGGCGCAGCCGCCTTCTTCGCGGCCGGCACGGCGGCAGTTTTTTTGGCCGCTGCGCTCTTGGCGGTGGCAGCAGTCTTCTTAACAGGCTTGGTGGCCATCAGGCGGGGTCTCCGGCGTTTCGATCAGGGTCCAGGCAGGCCAGCATCGCGTCATGCAGCTGCTGCCGGGCAGGTTCAGTCAGGGGGAGGTCGTGTTCGTCACTGATCACGAAGGTGTCTTCGGCGCGTTCGCCGAACGTAGCAATGCGCGCATCATGCACGCGCAGGCCCTGGTTGCGCAGCACGAACGCCACGTCGGCCAGCAGGCCAGGACGGTCGGGAGCGACCAGGGCAAATCGGGTTGCGCCCGGTTCATCGCGGAACTCGATGCGCGGCGCGAAGCGGAAATGACGCAGCTGCCGCGGCACCACCCGGCGCGACGGGCGCAGGCGCGACAGGTCACCACTGAGTGCCTCGCGCAGCGCGGCCTCCAGATTGGCACTGCTGCCATCGGCGAAGCTGTCGGCCGGGTTCACTTCGAAGGTATCGAAAATGGTGTCGGCCGGACCATCCAGCACGCGCGCGCGATGGATGCCGTAGCCCTTGCGGTCCAGGGTCATCACGATGGCGGCGAACAGGCCGTCGCGGTCCGGTGAATGTACGAACACTTCCAGTGCCGGGTCGTCGACGCTGATGCGGCGCACCTTCACCAGCGCCTGGCCCTGTTTCACCGGTACCAGCGCGGCGGCCTGCCAGGCCAGCTGCTCCGGGCGCAGGCGGATGAAGCCTTCGTCGGGCATCACCGCGAACTGGCGGTCGATGGTGGCATCGTCGTAGCCCTGCTCGCGCACCAGCGCACGCACGCTGTCACGCGCCTCGGCCACGCGCTCGGCGGCAGGCACCGGGTGCTCAAGGCCTTCACGCAGCGCGCGCCGGGTGGCGAAATACAGGTCGGCCAACAGGCGGTCCTTCCACGCGTTCCAGAGCTTCGGGCTGGTGCCGGCGATATCGGCACAGGTCAGCAGGTACAGGTAGTCCAGCCGGTCGCGGCTGCCGACCAGGGTCGCAAAGCGATGGATCACCACCGGATCGGCGATGTCCTGCTTCTGCGCGGTCACCGACATGCGCAGATGCTGTTCGACCAGCCAGGCCACCAGTTCGGTGTCGGAGATGCTCAGGGCATGGGTCTGGCAGAACGCGCGCGCATCGACCGCGCCCAGTTCGGAGTGATCACCGCCACGGCCCTTGGCGATGTCATGGAACAGGCCGGCCAGCAGCAGGAGCTCCGGCTTGCGCAGGCGCGGCCACACTTCATGCGCGATCGAGAAGCGCTCGTCGGCGCGGCTGCTGGCGAACTGGCCGATGTTGCGCAGGACCATCAGCGTGTGCTGGTCCACCGTATAGACATGGAACAGGTCGAACTGCATGCGCCCGCTGACCTGGGCGAATGCCGGAATCCACTGGCCGAGCACGCCAAGCCTCGCCATGCGCGAAAGCGTATCGACCGGGCGCTGGCCACGCAGCAGGGCCAGGAACTGCTCGCGCGCGTCGGCGTCGGCCTGGTCGTAGGCCGGCAGCAGCGGCAACGATTCGGCCAGCGCGCGCGCGGTCAGCGAATGCAGGCCGCGTACCTGCGGATTGTTGGCCCAGCCGGAGAACAGCGCGAACACCTGGCCGATATCGCCGCGCGGCCAGTCAGCATCATTGGCCGCCAGGTAGCCGCGTCGCAGGGAAAAACCCACGGTCAGCGGTTCCGGCTGCGCCTCGCCATCGAACTGTTCCTCGAAGCGCTGCAGCAGGCGGTCACTGATCCGGCGCACCACCAGCGCGGCGCGGTAGAAGCCCTGCATCATCTTTTCGACACCGAGATTCTCGGCATCGTCTTCGAAGCCCAGGCGCGCGGCCAAGGTCTTCTGGTAATCGAAGCGCAACCGTTCTTCCGGGCGCCGCGCCACCAGGTGCAGCCCGAAGCGCAGACGCGCCAGCACCGCACGCTCGCGCTTCAGCGCGGCCGCTTCGTCGGCCCCCAGGTGGCCCAGGCCGACCAGCGCTTCCAGGTCGCGTACGCCAAAGGCGCGCAGCGCCATCCAGCCCAGCGTGTTGAGATCGCGCAGGCCGCCGGGGCCATCCTTGAGATCCGGTTCCAGGTTGTCGGCGGTATCGCCGAAACGCTGGTGGCGGTTGCGCAGCTCTTCCAGCTTGGCCAGGAAGAAGGCACGTGCAGGCCACAGCTCACGGTCGTCGATGGCCTCGCGCAGCGCACGGCGGGCAGTGTCCTCGGCCAGGATCGGACGCGCCTCGATCAGCGCGGTCAACACGGTCTGGTCGGCAGCAGCCTCGCGGCACTGCGCTGCACTGCGCACCGCATGGCTGACCGCCAGCCCGCAATCCCACAGCAGCGCGAACAGGCGTGCCAGTGCGGATTCGTGCGCCAACTGTGCCGGCGGGTCGCCAAACACCAGCAGGTCGATGTCCGAGCGCGGGAAAAGTTCGCCGCGCCCATACCCCCCCACTGCGAACAGCGACAGGCCGCTGTCGAACGGCAGGCAGCGCTGCCAAGCCAGGCGGATCAGATGGTCGGCCGCACGCGCACGCAGCGCCAGCAGGCGCTCGATGTTGTCGCCCTGGTCGAAGCGGCGGTACAGGCGCGCGTCCGCCTGCTGCAGCGCCTGGCGCGCAGCAGCAGCCCAGTCCGGGTCGTTGAGCGACGCGGCCGGCGTGTCCAGCAGCGAACTCGCCGGCAACATCCTCAGGAGACCTGCGACTCGCCCGGCGACAGGGTAAGCACGTCGACGCCGGTCTCGGTGACCGCGATCATGTGCTCCCACTGCGCCGACAGCTTGCGGTCCTTGGTCACCACGGTCCAGCCATCCGGCAGCACCTTGTTGTAACGGGTGCCCTCGTTGATCATCGGCTCGATGGTGAAGGTCATGCCCGGCTGCAGCACCAGGCCCTGGCCCGGACGGCCGTAATGCACCACCTGCGGCTCGTCGTGGTAGACCTTGCCGATGCCGTGGCCGCAGTACTCGCGCACCACGCTGAAACGCTCGCCTTCGGCGTAGCTCTGGATGGCATGGCCGATGTCGCCCAGGGTTGCGCCCGGACGCACCGCACGGATGCCACGCCACATCGCTTCGTACGTGGTTTCCACCAGGCGGCGGGCCATCACCGACGGCGTGCCGACGAAGTACATGCGGCTGGTGTCGCCGTGCCAGCCGTCCTTGATGACGGTCACGTCGATATTGATGATGTCGCCATCCTTGAGCACCTTCCCTTCGCTGGGAATGCCGTGGCAGATGACGTTGTTGACCGAGGTGCACACGGTCTTCGGGAAGCCGCGGTAGCCGACGTTGGCCGGAATCGCGCCCTGCACGTTCACGATGTGGTCGTGGCAGATGCGGTCCAGCTCCTCGGTGGTGACACCGGGCTTGACGTGGGGGGTGACGATGTCGAGCACTTCACTGGCCAGGCGGCCGGCGATGCGCATCATCTCGATTTCCTGCGGGGTTTTCAGATTCACGCTCATGGCGCCCATTATCGCCGATCCGGCTGCAATCTGAACGAACGCCACCCAACTGGCGATCCGGGGCATGCACGGTTCCGGCAAGGAAAGTGAAAGCGTGACGCGCTCCACTCTTTCGCATGCCTATTTATCACGGATTACAGACACTTACCCGCACAAGCTGGCCCTGACCATCATCAAAGCGGCCCTGAACGTGCCGCCTTCGCCTTGTTCAACAGACCTTCGGGTCAGGGAGGTTGTCCATGCGATCCACGCTCCGCTCACCGCTCGCCTGGGCCCTGACCGGACTGTTGCTGGCCGGCCCCGCACTGGCGGCCGATACCACGACCTTCAACGTCACCCTGGTGGTCACCAAGGCCTGCACGATCACGGCCGCGGCCGCCACCAACGTTGATTTCGGCACGGCGGCTTCGACCACGGCGACCCCCACCCTGGGCCAGGGTACGGTGACCGCGCAGTGCTCGGCGCTGACCCCGTACACGATCTCGCTGAACGCGGGCGCCAACGCCAGCACGGCCAACGACGTCACCACCCGCCGCATGAAGAACACCAATGCGGCCGTGACCGCCAACAACTACGTCGGCTACCAGCTCTACCAGGACGCCGCCCACACCCTGGTCTGGGGCGCCACCACCGGCACCAATACCCAGGCCGGCATCGGCACCGGCCTGGCCGTGCCCTACATCGTCTACGGCCAGATCCTGAACCTGAGCACCAACAATCCGGCCACCGGCAACTACCTGGATACGGTCACCGCCACGATCACCTATTGATGGAGCACGCCCGCATGGCCGGACCCCGCCCGTGGCGCGCCACTGGCGTGGCGCTGCTCGCCCTGAGCCTGCTGCTCGCCACCGCCGTCGGCGCCACCAGCCTGCAGGTCGCCCCCACCAGCCTGCAGCTCGAAGCCCGCCAGCGCGCAGGCGAACTGTGGCTGACCAACAGCGGCACCTCGCCGGTCAGGCTGCAGGTGCGGGTCTTCCGCTGGGTACAGCAGGATGGCCAGGAACAACTGCTGCCCACCGATGAACTGCTGGCCACCCCTCCGATGCAGGAACTGGGCGCTGGCCAGCAGCAGCTGGTACGGGTGATGCGCCCGAACCACGAACCGCCTGCGGCACAGCAGTACTACCGGCTGATCGTCGACGAAGTGCCTGACCTGGCGACCCGCGCCAACGGCATGCAGTTCGTGCTGCGCTATTCGATTCCGGTGTTCGTGCAACCCTCGGGGGGCAAGCTGGCCGCGCAACTCCGGGCGCACCTGGTGAAGCTGGAAGACGGACGCAACGGCGTGGAGGTGGCCAACACCGGCAACAGCTATGCACAGATCGCCGACCTCGCGCTGGGCAGCGTCCAGCGTCCGCGCATCGTGCACCCCGGCCTGCTGGGGTATGTACTGCCTGGGCAGGTGATGCGCTGGCCGATTGAGCGCACAGCCATCGACCGCGACAACGACCAGATCACGGCCAAGCTCAATGGCGAGTCGGAACAGACGCCGCTGTCGCCACCACCGGCTCGCTGAGGCGTTGATGGGCGCGCTGTTGGTTGCCCTGGCTCCTGCGGCGACCGAGGCCGCCGATGTGTCCGGCATGGCTGCTGCCGGGGCTGCGGATGTCTCCGGGGTATCGGCCGATGCGATCCTGCCTGCGCCCACGCCCCTGACCGCCGGCCAGACGCTTTACCTGGATGTCTCGCTCAACAGCACGCCGCGCGGCCTGCTGCCGTTCACCGAAAACCGTGGCCGGCTGCAGGCCAGTCCGGACGTGCTGCGCCAGCTCGGCTTCAGCGCCCGCGGCGATGCGCCGGTCTATCTGGACCAGATCAGCGGGGCCGTGGTGCGCTACGACGCGCATATGCAGACCCTGGCCCTGGACGTGCCACTGGACCAGCTGACCCTGCCGACCACCGTGCTCAGCCAGCCGCAGACCCGCGCACCGGCCGGCAGCGCCTCGCCGGGTCTGCTGCTGAACTACGACGTCTATGGCAGCCGGGTCGAAACGCTCGGCAACCTCAGCCTCAGCTCGGAGCTGCGCCTGTTCGGGATCGGCAACGGCACCTTCGAAAACACGGCGATCAGCCGCCGCTACCAGCAATCCGGTGACCGCCGCTGGCGTGGTGAGAGCGTGCGCCTGGACACCCGCTGGAGCCTGGACTTCCCCGACAGGGCGATGACCCTGGACGTCGGCGACTTCTACAGCGGTTTCGTCGACTGGACCCGCCCCGTGCGCATGGGTGGCCTGCAGATCGGCCGCAACTACGGCCTGCAGCCCTACCGCGTGCTCACGCCCACCCCCAGCTTCCTCGGCCAGGCCGTGGTGCCGTCCACGGTCGAGCTGTACGTCGACGGCCTGCGCCAGTACAGCGGGCAGGTGCCGGTCGGTCCATTCCAGCTGGCCGCGCAACCCGGCATCAGCGGCACCGGCAGTGCACAGGTGGTGGTGACCGATGCATTCGGGCGCATGCAGACGCTGGATTTCAGTTTCTATGGCACCCAGCAGCTGCTGGCCAAGGGCCTGTCGGACTGGTCGGTCGGCGTTGGCCACCTGCGTGAGGATTTCGGCCAGCGCTCCTTCACCTACGACGATCGCACCGTGGCCAGTGCCAGCTGGCGCGGCGGCGTGAGCGATACCTTTACCGGTGAAGCGCATGCCGAAGGCGGTGGGGGTCTGGCCCAGGCCGGCATCGGCGGCTGGTGGCTGCTCGGCGGTGCGGGCGTGTTCAACGCCGCCTATGCGCACAGCGACTACCATGGCCTGCAGGGTGAGCAATGGGCACTGGGCTACAGCTGGAACAACCGCCGACTCAACGTCAATCTGCGCACCGTTCGCAGCCATGGAGATTACCGCGACCTGGGCGCGCTGCAGGGCAACCTGCCGCCGAGCATCAGCGAACAGGCCACGGTCGGCACCGATCTGCTGCGACTCGGCACGCTCAGCGCCAGCTATCTGCGCCTGCGCTATCCCGATGGCGAGGACAACCGCTACGCCAGCCTGTTCTGGTCGCGCACCTGGAGCCAGCGCTGGTCGGCCTATCTGTCGGTGAACCAGAACCTGGACAAGAGCGATGACCGCAGCATCTACCTCTCGGTCACCGCCAGCCTGGGCAACAACCGCCAGGCCAGCCTGTCCAGCCAGCGCAATGGCAACAGCCAGAGCTGGGTGGCCGATGTCACCCAGCCGGTGCCCGGCGACGGCAGCGCCGGCGGTGTCGGTTGGCGCGCGCAGGTCCGCCATGGCGAGGATGGCAATGGCGGCCTGGCCGAAGTCGGCATCCTCAATGACGTCGGCCGCTACTCGTTCGGCGCCTCGCGCCAGGGCGGCCTGAACTATGCCTACGCCAGTGCCAGTGGCAGCCTGGTATGGATGGGCGGGCACGCCTTCGCCACCCGCGAGGTCTCCGATGCATTCGCGGTGATCAGCACCAATGGGGTCGGCGGTGTGCCGGTACGGCTGGAGAACCGACTGATAGGCGTGACCGACGATCGCGGCCTGCTGCTGGTCAGCCCGCTGCTGTCCTGGCAGCGCAACCGGGTCTCTATCGACACTCTGGACCTGCCTGAGGACATGCGCGCCGACCGCATCGAAGACTGGGTGACCCCACGCCAGCGCGCGGGCACGCGGGTGACCTTCGCGCTGCTTTCGCGGCCCTCGCTGAGCCTGACCCTGCACGGCATGGACGGGCAACCGCTGGAGGTCGGCAGCGAGGTTCAGCTGCCGGACGGTCGCCAGGCGCTGGTGGGCTATGACGGCCTGCTGTACCTGGAAGACGTGGCCGCCGGCAGCGTGCTGTACATCACCACCAGCCGGGGCCAGTGCCGGGTGAAGGTACCGGACCTGCCCAAGGTGGTGGCCACCGGTGCACGCCCCAAACCGGCGCCGCTGCAGTGCATTCCGGAGGTGGCGCCATGAAGGTGCTGCTGCTCGGATTGCTGCTGGTTGCCGGCCTGCTGGCGGCGGTGCCGGCACGTGCCACCGCGGTCTGCACCGCCATCGCCGACCCGACGCTGCCGTTCGGCAGTGTGAACAGCAATGCGCCCGGCGCAACCACCGGCACGCTCAACATCACGGTGTCCTGTACCACCGCCGCGCTCAGCCTGCTGGCCACCACCGGCGTGCGGGTCTGCGTGGGCATCGGCGCCGGCAGCGGCGGCGGCAGCAGCTCCACCTGGCGCACGATGAAGACCAGCGCCAGCGACAGCATGAATTTCCAGCTCTACAACACCTCCAACTTCAGCCAGGCAACCGGGCTGACCCCGCGCGGCACGCCGCCGGCGCAGGAACTGACCATGACCTACAACGTGCCGTTGCTGACCGGCGGCAGTGGCGCGCAGGCCACCCAGCTGTTCGCGCAGATCCCGGCCAACCAGGTGCTGGCCTCCGGCGCTTACAGCAGCACCTTCAGTGGGGCGAACGTGGTGCTGACCTGGGCCTGGAACGAAGTGCTGCTCGGCACGGCCACCGTGCCCGCCACCTGCAACGGCGGCGCCACCGGCACCAACAGCGCCAGTGCCGCCTTCAGCTTCACCGCCACCGCCGAGGTGTTGCCGCAGTGCGGGAGCTACGTCACCACCAACATGAACTTCGGCAACGTCTCCGGCAGCATCCCCGCCAACATCGACCAGACCGCCACCTTGACCCTGACCTGCCTGAAGAACACCGCCTACCAGGTCAGCCTCAACAACGGCCAGAACAACCCCACTGCCACCAGCACGCGACGCATGGCCACCACCATCGGCGCCAGCACCTACTACCTCACCTACGAGCTGTACCGCGATTCCACACGCACCCAGCGCTGGGGCAACACGTTGACCGTCGATACCGCCAGTGGCACCGGCACTGGCAGCGCGCAGCAGCTGACGATCTATGGCCGGGTGCCGCCGGTCACTGGCCAACCGCCGGCCGGCACCTACAACGACGTTGTGCAGGTGACGATCACCTATTGAGTCCCCTGTAGAGCCGAGCCCTTGCTCGGCTGCATTTTTTGGCTGCCGGCAGGCCGAGCATGGGCTCGGCTCTACAGTTCCGGCACATCCAGCCGATACCGCGCAGCGAGATCTTTCAGCACGGTGGTTGGCAGGTGGTTCGCGCAATTCTGATCGGGGCGATGCTGGTCGCCAGCACGCCCGCATGGGCTGAACCCAGTCCCGCGCCGCTGCAGATCCGCCTGACCGTGGTCGAAGCCTGTCGCGATGACCCCGGCAGCACCCACTGCCCCGCCCCCCACCAGCGCAGCGACGCACCGCAACTGCCTCCCCAGGTCCGCGAGCTCGCACCTCCCGCCGACGACGAAGACTCGACGTCCGCCGTAACCGTCATCTACTGATGCGGGCACTTCCGACCCTGTTGGCGATGCTGCTGGCGTGGCCTGCCGCAGCACTGGACCTGTTGCCGACCACACTGCAACTGCCCGCCGAAGGTGGCCAGGGCGAACTGTGGCTCTACAACCCCGGTCCCGGCCGCTGGCAGGGGCGGGTGCAGATCCTGGCGTGGGAACAGCAGACCGACGCCGAAGTGCTGCGCCCCACCGACCAGGTTCTCGCCAGCCCCACCCAGCTCGACATCCCGCCCGGTATCCGCCAGCGCATCTGGCTGCTGCCACGCCAGCCGACACCCTCAGTCGGCGAACAGGCCTATCGGGTCGTCCTGGCCCCCGCTACGCCAGGCCTGCAGCGCTATTCCCTGCCGCTGTTCCGAGGGCACGCCACACCAATGGCCCAGCCGCGGCTGCATGCAGGGATCGAACCGGGCCAGTCACAGACCTTTCTGCGACTGCGAAACACCGGTACCCTGCACGCACGCCTGAACGATCTCGCCTACATCGCCAGCGACGGCCGGCGCACCCTGCTGCTGCCGGGCCTGGCCGGCTATCTGCTGGCCGGCCGTGAGCGCCGCTGGGCCCTTCCCGCCCACGCCGATGGCTACGCCGGCGGTCATTTCCAGGCCCGGCTGCAGGATGGCCGCGTGGTCGATCTGGCCGCTCCAGACCCGGCAATTGCAGCGAGCGCACCGAGCGGGCTATAATCGACCGGATTCCTGCCGCCTGCGTGCGCGGGAGCCCGTCCACACCGGACGTCACCGGTGAATCCACACCTGCTGCCCCCATCCGTGCCGGGGTGCTCCGCAAGGAGTTCGGCCACGGAGGCAACAGGGAAGCCCAACCCCGGAACCGATCGCGCTTCCACGTGTCCCGCATACCTATCCCCGCGGGCGGAATCGCTGGTTCCATATCAGGAGTATTGCAATGCCCCAGGTCACCATGCGTCAGATGCTGGAAGCCGGCGTCCACTTCGGCCACCAGACCCGCTACTGGAACCCGAAGATGGCTCCGTACATCTTCGGCGCCCGCGGCAAGATCCACATCATCAACCTGGAAAAGACCGTCCCGCTGTTCAACGACGCGATGAACTTCATCTCGTCGGTTGCCCAGAAGCGCGGCACCGTCCTGTTCCTGGGCACCAAGCGCAGCGCCCGCGAAACCATCAAGGAAGAAGCCGAACGTTGCGGCATGCCGTTCATGAACCAGCGTTGGCTGGGCGGCACCCTGACCAACTTCCGTACCGTCAAGCAGTCGGTTGCCCGCCTGAAGGAACTGGAAGCCGGTGAAACCGACGGCACCTTCGAGAAGCTGGTCAAGCACGAAGTGCTGGGCCTGCGTCGCGAGCGCGACAAGCTGGAAGCCTCGCTGGGCGGCATCAAGGACATGAACCGCCTGCCGGACGCCATCTTCGTGATCGACATCGGCCACGAAGACATCGCGATCAAGGAAGCCAAGAAGCTGGGCATCCCGGTCATCGCCGTGGTCGACACCAACTACAACCCGGAACTGGTTGATTACGCCATCCCGGGCAACGACGACGCCATCCGCGCCGTGCAGCTGTACGCCCGCGCCGCTGCCGACGCCGTGCTGGAAGGCAAGGCCGCTGCTCCGCACGCCGCTTCGGTGCGCGAAGAGGAGTTCGCTGAAGCCGCTGCCGAAGGCGAAGAGAAGCCGGCCCGCCGCGCTCCGGCCAAGAAGGCTGCCAAGAAGGGCGACGACGCCCAGGCCTGATCCAGGCCCCGGGGTGGACGCCCGGCGTCCACCCTCCCTGCGCGCAGCCCCTTGGCGCGTGACAGGACCGTGTCACACGGGCCGGCCACCATGCCGGCCCTACCCCTTTCTTTCGTGAGGTAATCCCGTGGAAATCACTGCTTCCCTGGTCAAGGAACTGCGCGAGCGCACCGGCGCCGGCATGATGGAATGCAAGAAGGCGCTCACCGAAGCCAACGGCGACATCGACGCTGCTGCTGAAGCCATGCGCAAGTCCGGCGCTGCCAAGGCCGACAAGAAGGCTGACCGCGTGGCCGCCGAAGGCCGTCTGGGCCTGGCCCAGGACGGCGGCAAGGCCGTGCTGGTCGAAGTCAACTCGGAAACCGACTTCGTCGCCAACGATGACAACTTCAAGTCCTTCGTCAACGCCGTCGCCGCTGCCGCCCTGGCATCGGGCGCCACCGACGTGGAAGCCGTGAAGGCTGCCAAGCTGGCCGATGGCCGCACCGTTGAAGAAGCCCGCGCCACCGCCGTGCAGACCCTGGGTGAGAACATCCAGATCCGTCGCATGGTGAATGTCGACACCACCGGCAACATCGGTGCGTATGTCCACACCAACGGCAAGGTCGGCGTGCTGGTCGATCTGATCGGCGGCGACGTCGAGCTGGCTCGTGGCCTGGCCATGCACGTGGCTGCGCTGAAGCCGCCGCACAACAAGGCTGCGGACGTTCCGGCCGACTTCGTCGAGAAGGAAAAGGAAATCGAGCTGGCCAAGATGTCCGAAAAGGACAAGGCCAAGCCGGCCGACATCCTGGAAAAGATCATCAGCGGCAAGATCAACAAGATCGTCAGCGACGTGACCCTGTACGGCCAGACCTACGTGCTGGGCGACACCACCGTCGAGCAGGTGGTCAAGGCCGCTGGCGCCGATGTTGCTGGCTTCAAGCTGCTGATCGTCGGCGAAGGCATCGAGAAGGTGGTGGAAGACTACGCCGCCGAAGTTGCCAAGGCGATGCAGGTCTGATTCCAGCCCTCGGGCTGTGAAACGACCAGAAGGAGCCGCGGGAAACCGCGGCTCTTTTTTTATGTCCGGGACAACGGGAGGCCCATGCTCCACCTGTAGGCGCCCCCGCCTTCTGTGGGTGCGCACCGTTGATGCGCACACCTGCACCTTTGCGTTGCGCGCGAATCAGGCCGATACTCGGCACAGGGAATCAACAGTCATTTAGCAGGAACGAAAATCGCGGACTGTGATGCATTCCTAGGTATTCTTGTCCCAATGGAATTGAACGACCCGACATGCCTCCCGAGCTGACAGCTGCCCTGGCGCTCTGCCGCAACCTGCCCTCGCCACCCGGTATTGCCCTGCGCATCATCGAACTGGCACAGGACCCGGAAGCGGATATCGCCACCGCCGCCGACATCATCGCCATCGACATGGCGCTGAGTGCTCGCATGCTGCGCATCGCCAATTCGCCGCTGTACGCCAGCCGCCGCCGGATCGAGAACCTCGGCCAGGCGCTGACCATGCTCGGCCTGAATGCCACGATCAGCCTCGCCCTCGGCTTCACCGTCACCGAGGGACTGACCGGCGGTACCGGCGCCGACCACGACCTGCGCCAACGCGCCTGGAAGCGCAGCATCCTCAGCGCGCTGGCCGCCAGCCAGCTGGGCCAGGCCCGCGGCCTGCGCCGGCTGGAAGAACTGATGCTGGCCGGCCTGCTGCAGGACCTGGGCGTACTGTGCCTGGCCCAGGCCGAATCGGAGCGCTACCTGCCGCTGCTGCGCAAAGCGCGCGACAACATCGATCTGGTCGCGCGCGAGCGTGACGAACTGGGCTGCAGCCACGCCGAGGTCGGCGCCTGGGTGGCCGAGCAGTGGGGCCTGCCCCGCTATCTGGTGGAGAGCATCAACCACAGCGAAGACCTGGACGCTGCGGAATCGCCATTCCAGGCCTGCGTGCAGCTGTCCGGCGCGGTGGCCGACATCTGGCTGGACGATGACGCCGATGCCGCCCGCGAGCGCGCCCTGCAGCAGGTGCATGACCGCCTTGAACTGGACAGTGCCCGCTTCGACCAGGTCCTGGCCCGCATGAGCGAGGCGCTGCCGGACATCGCCAGCCTGTTCGAGGCCGGCCTGAATTCCCCCTCGCGGGTGCGCGAGCTGATCGACCACGCGCAGGAGCTGGCAACCCTGCGCAACCTGCGCGAGCTGCAGGATGCCGACCAGGCCCGTCGCCGCGCCGACGAATTCGAAGCCCGGGCCAAGCGCCTGGCCGACCAGGCCCATCGTGACGCCCTCACCGGCGTGCTCAACCGGCGCCAGCTGGAAGCCGTGCTGGAGCAGGAATTCCTGCGCGCCGGTCGCCAGGGCTGGCCACTGTCGGTGGCCTTCATCGACCTGGACGACTTCAAGAAGATCAACGACGCCCATGGCCACCTGACCGGCGACGAGGTGCTGCGGGCCTTTGCCGGCAAACTGCAGGGCCAGCTGCGCCACAGCGACACCGTGGCCCGCTTCGGCGGTGAGGAGTTCGTCGCGCTGCTGCCCAACACCAGCGAAACGGTGGCCCTGGACGTGATCCGCCGGGTGCTGGCCAACATCGTCGCCACGCCGATGGCCGAACTGGAAGGCGGCCCGCTGTTCGTCACCTTCTCCGCCGGCGTGGCCACCCAGGGCGGCTACGAACGCTTCGCCGACGTGCAGGACCTGCTGCGCGCCGCCGACGACGTGCTGTACCGCTCCAAGAACCTCGGCCGCAACCGGGTGATCGCGCGCTCCCCCGGCGCCCTCGGCCACGACGAGCTGTCAGCGACCGCGGGCGCCGAGCTGGGCTGAACGGGAAGCCCCGGATGACCGGGGCGAACGCCAGGATTTTGCGCCGCAGTGCACAAAACACTATGGCCTGACGCCGCATGCGCGTAGAATCGCCCGCGATTTCCACGCACCCGAGGTCCCCATGTCCAAGCTCGCCTATCGCCGCATCCTTCTGAAACTGTCCGGGGAGGCGCTGATGGGAGATGAGGACTACGGCATCGACCCGAAGATCATCAACCGCCTGGCCCGTGAGGTCATCGAAGCCCAGCAGGCCGGTGCCGAAGTGGCGCTGGTGATCGGCGGCGGCAACATCTTCCGCGGCGCCGGCCTGGCCGCCGGTGGCATGGACCGGGTCACCGGCGACCAGATGGGCATGCTGGCCACCGTCATCAACGCCCTGGCCATGCAGGACGCGCTGGAGAAGCTCGGCGCCAAGGCGCGCGTGATGAGCGCCATCAAGATCAACGACGTGTGCGAGGACTACATCCGCCGCCGCGCCATCCGCCACCTGGAAAAGGGACGCCTGGTGATTTTCGCCGCCGGCGTCGGCAGCCCCTTCTTCACCACAGACTCCGGTGCCGCCCTGCGCGCGATCGAGATCGGCGCCGACCTGCTGCTGAAGGCCACCAAGGTCGATGGCGTGTACGACAAGGACCCGAACAAGCACAGCGATGCGGTCCGCTTCGACAGCCTGAGCTACGACGAAGTGATCCGCCGCGGCCTGGAAGTGATGGATACCGCCGCCTTCGCACTGGCCCGCGACAGCGACCTGCCGATGCGCGTGTTCGACATGGGCCAGCCGGGCGAGCTGCTGAAGATCCTCAACGGCGAGAACATCGGCACCCTGGTCCAGGGCCGCGATCCGGCCTGAGCCTGAGCGGGCGGCGACAACCGGGCCGATTCAGGCCCGGCAGCGTCCCGTATTCGCCTATAATCGCCCGATTCCAGATACATCCAGGACCGGGCGATGCTCAACGACATCAAGAACAACGCGCAGACGCGCATGGCCAAGAGCATCGACGCTCTGAAGCACACCCTCACCTCCATCCGGACCGGGCGTGCCACGCCAGCCCTGCTGGACCGCGTGACGGTCAATGCCTACGGCAATGCCAGCACCCCGCTGAACCAGGTTGCCTCGATCTCCAATGCCGACGCGCACTCGCTGCTGGTCACCCCGTTCGACAAGGGCATGATCAAGGAGATCGAAAAGGGTCTCTACAACGCCGAGTTCACCCCGAACACGCTGGGCACCGCGATCCGCATCAACATGCCGCCGCCGACCGAAGAGCGCCGCAAGGAACTGGCCAAGCAGGTGCAGAAGGAAGGCGAAGGCGCCAAGATCGCGATCCGCAACATCCGTCAGGACGCGAACAAGGAAATCGCCAAGCTGGTCAAGGACAAAGCGATCAGCGAAGACGAAAAGAAGCGTGGCGAAGACGACATCCAGAAGCTGACCGACGCCAACATCAAGGACGTCGACAAGGTCGTCGCCGACAAGGAAAAAGAACTGCTGTCGGTCTGAAGTCGATGCCTTCAGTCCCGCCTCCGTTGCCGGCCGCCCTGCCCCGCCACGTCGCCATCATCATGGATGGCAACGGGCGTTGGGCACAGCAGCGCCGCCGCCCGCGCGTGATCGGCCACCGCGCCGGCGCGCGCGCGGTCAACCGCACCATCGAGCGCTGCCTTGAACTGGGCATTCCGGCGCTGACCCTGTTCGCGTTTTCCAGCGAGAACTGGGGCCGGCCGCAGGAAGAAGTCGACGCCCTGATGAAGCTGTTCCTCGGCGCGCTCGACCGCGAAGTGGACGAGCTGCACCGGCGTGGCGTGCGCGTACGCTTCATCGGCGAACGCGAGCGCTTCGGTGCCGGACTGGTCAGCCGCATGCAGCTGGCCGAGCAGCGCACCGCCGACAACACCACCCTGACCCTGTCGATCGCCGCCAGTTACGGCGGTCGCCAGGACATCGCCCGTGCCGCGCGCGCGCTGGCCACTGAAGTCGCCGCAGGTCGCCTGCTGCCCGAACAGATCGACGAATCGCTGCTGGGCAGCCAGGTCGCCCTGGCCGACCTGCCGCCGCCGGATCTGTTCATCCGCACCGGTGGCGACACCCGCATCAGCAACTTCCTGCTGTGGCAGCTGGCCTACACCGAGCTGTGGTTCACCGAGGCGCTGTGGCCGGACTTCGATGCCGCCCTGCTGCAGCAGGCGTTGGATGCCTATGGCAGCCGCGAGCGTCGTTTCGGCCTGACCAGCGCCCAGATCGCCGCACTGGCCACCGAGACCTCCAGCCCATGACCAAGACCCGAGTCCTCGCCGCGCTGATCATGGCGCCGGTCGCCATTGCTGCGATCCTGCTGCTGCCCACGCAATGGCTGGCCGCCGCCGCCGCCGCCGTGCTGCTGATCGGCCTGTGGGAATGGCTGAAGCTGGCCGGCATCGAAGACACCCTCGCCCGCACCGTGCTGCTGGTGCTGAACCTGCTGCTGATGGTGCTGCTGGTGTGGGCCGATGGCAGCACGCTGGTACTGTTCCAGATCACCACATTGGCGGGTGTCGCCTGGTGGCTGGCGGCGCTGGTCTGGCTGCGCTTCTTCAACTTCGGCGCACAGCCCACGGCCCCCTCGCGGATCGTGAAGATGCTGGCCGGCACCCTGGCCATCGTCCCGGCCTGGGCAGCACTGGTGCTGATCCATGCCGGCGGTGACCCGCCGGGCAAGCAGGGTCACCTGTGGCTGCTGGCGGCACTGGCACTGGTCTGGGCAGCCGATTCGGGTGCCTATTTCGCCGGTCGTCACTTCGGCAAGCACAAGCTGGCCCCGCGCATCAGCCCCAACAAGACCTGGGAAGGCCTGTTCGGCGGCCTGCTGGCCGGTGTCGCCGTCGCCGTCGGCCTTGGTTGGCTGGCCGGCGTCGACGTCGCCCACCTGCCGGGCCTGCTGATCACCTCGGTGGTGGCGGTATTCGCGTCGGTGCTGGGTGATCTGTTCGAAAGCCTGATCAAGCGTCACGCCGGTGCCAAGGACTCGGGCCACCTGATCCCGGGCCATGGTGGCGTGCTCGACCGCGTCGACGGCGTCCTCGCCGCCGTGCCGGTGTTCGCGCTGGGCAAGGAAATCTTCGGGTTCTGACCATGAATGCTGTCGCAGACCTGCGCCGGGTCGCCGTATACGGCGCCACCGGCTCGATCGGTGCCTCCACGCTGGACGTGATCGCCCGCCACCCGCAGCGCTACCAGGCCACGGTGCTGGCCGCCGGCCGCCAGGTGCAGGCGCTGCTGGCGCTGTGCCGCCAGCACAAGCCCGCGCACGCGGTCATCGCCGATGAAGCGCTGTTCACCGAACTGCGCGACGGCCTGCGCGATGCCGGGCTGTCCACCGAGGCCCACGCCGGGCATGCCGCACTGGACCAGCTGGCAGCAAGCGATGCCTGCGACACCGTCGTCGCAGCCATTGTCGGTGCTGCCGGGCTGTCCTCGACCCTCGCCGCCGCTGCGGCCGGCAAGCGCATCCTTCTGGCCAACAAGGAATCGCTGGTACTGGCCGGCGAACTGCTGACCCGCACCACCGAGCGCGCCGGCGCCGAGATCATTCCGATCGACAGCGAGCACAGCGCGATCTTCCAGTGCCTGCGTTCGCGCGACGCCAGCATCGACGGCGCCGGCGTGCGCCGGATCCTGCTGACCGCGTCGGGTGGCCCGTTCCGCGGCCGCAGCCGCGCCGAGCTGGCCAAGGTCACCCCCGCCCAGGCCGTGGCCCACCCGAAGTGGTCGATGGGCCCGAAGATCTCGGTCGATTCGGCGACGTTGATGAACAAGGGCCTTGAAGTGATCGAGGCCCACCACCTGTTCGCGGTGCCCGGCGAGCGCATCGAGGTACTGGTGCACCCGCAGAGCCTGGTGCATTCGCTGGTCGAGTTCGTCGACGGCTCGACCCTGGCCCAGATGGGCCTGCCGGACATGCGCACCACCCTGGCGGTCGGCCTGGGCTGGCCGCAGCGCATCGAATCCGGCGTGTCCGGACTGGACCTGCTGGCGCAGGGCCGGCTGGATTTCGAGGCCCCCGACACCGACGCCTTCCCCTGCCTGGCGCTGGCCTGGCAGGCGATGCAGGCCGGCGGTACCGCCCCGGCGGTGCTGAACGCCGCCAACGAAGAGGCGGTTTCAGCATTTCTTCAGGGCCGGATCGGTTTCCTGACCATCCCGGAGCTGGTTGCTAACGCTCTTTCAACACTGCCGACCCAGCCAGCCGATACACTGGAGGTCCTGTTGTCCGCCGACCAGCGGGCACGCCAGCTCACCCTGAACGCCATCGACGCCGCCTGAACGACCGCCTCGCCCAGCATGACGCCGCCGCCCCTGCCCGCCACTGTGAGCCTGCATGACTGACTTCATCGGATCGGTCTGGTGGATGATTGTCAGCCTCGGGCTGCTGGTCACGTTCCACGAGTTCGGGCATTACTGGGTCGGCCGCCTCTGTGGGGTCAAGATCCTGCGCTTCTCGGTCGGCTTCGGTCGCCCGCTGTGGTCGCGCCGCGACAAGCACGGTACCGAGTTCGCCATTGCCGCCATCCCGCTGGGTGGCTACGTGAAGTTCCTCGACGAACGTGAGGTCGAAGTCCATCCCCACGAGCGTGGCCAGGCCTTCAACCACAAGACCGTGTGGCAGCGCATCGCCATTGTTGCTGCAGGGCCGATCGCCAATCTGCTGCTGTGCATCCTGCTGCTGTGGGCGATGTTCGTGATCGGCAAGCAGGACTACTCGCCGACGATCGGCCGGGTTGACGGCATCGCCGCCAGTGCCGGCCTGGCCAGCGGTGACCGCGTTCTGCGGGTGGATGACCGCCAGGTCGCCACCCTGGGCGAGGCCAGCATGGCGCTGACCGCCGCCGCCATGGATCGCCGCGACGTCAAGCTTGAAGTACTCGACCCTGCGGACCAGGTGCGCGTGCGCACCCTGCCGCTGTCGCAGCTGCCCGCCGGTTTCGATGAACGACGGGTGCCGATCCTTGCCGGTCTGTATTGGCAGTCGTGGCTGCAGCCTGCGCTGGTCGACTCGCTCACCGCCGATTCGGTGGTCACCGGGCTGCTGCAGCCGGGCGACCTGATCGTCGCGATCGACGGCCAGCGCATCGACAGCGTCGACCAGGTGATCGGCCAGATCCAGGCCCTCGGCCGTGCCGGAGGCCCCGGCATGATCGAGGTCCTGCGCGGCGGTGAACGGCTGGCACTGGAAGTCACGCCCCGCCAGGGCAAGGATGGCAAGGGCAACCCGGTCTGGCAGATCGGCGTCGGCTTCCCCACCACCTACAGCCCCTCCTACGACACCCTGCTGCGCTATGGGCCGCTGGATGCCGTGACCGTCGCCGTACGTGAAACCGGCCGGCTTGCCGCCGATTCGCTGGGCATGATGGGCCGCATCGTCACCGGCAAAGCCTCGCTGCAGAACGTTTCCGGGCCCGTCACCATCGCCCGCGTGGCCAATGTCTCGGCCAAACGCGGCCTCGACTGGTTCCTGCAGTTCCTTGCCCTGCTGTCACTCAGCCTGTGCATCATCAACCTGTTGCCGATCCCGATCTTGGACGGCGGGCACCTGCTGTATTACCTTATCGAGTTGGTCAAGGGCAGCCCGCTGAGCGAGCGCGCCATCGCCGCCGGCCAATACATCGGCCTGGCGTTGCTGGCCGGGCTGATGGGGTTGGCGTTCTACAACGACATCCTCGGCCTGGTCCCGCGATGAACTTTTCCACGTTGTTGCCGTCTACAGCGTCGGCATCCCGCACCAATGAAATCGACCTTCCTACCGGACGTGACATGACGCGACTCCCCAATCGCCGCCTGCTGGCCCTCGCCCTCGCCGCCGTCACCGGCGCTCCCGCCCTGGCCCAGGCAGCCGAGCCCTTCACTGTCAGCGACATCCGCGTCGATGGCCTGCAGCGCATCAGCTCGGGCACGGTGTTCACCTACCTGCCGGTGGAACGTGGCGAGACGATCACCGACAACAAGGTCGGCGAGACCATCCGCGCCCTGTACAAGACCGGCTTCTTCGAAGACGTGCAGCTGGACCGCCAGGGCAGCATCCTGGTGGTGACCGTCAAGGAACGCCCGGCGATCAACAAGCTGACCGTGACCGGCAACAAGGACATCAAGTCCGAGCAGCTGCTCAAGGGCCTGTCCGACATCGGCCTGACCGAGGGTGGCACCTTCGACCGCCTGAGCCTGGACCGCGTGACCCAGGAACTGCGCCGCCAGTACAACGACCGCGGCAAGTACACCGTCGAGATCACCCCGACCGTGAGCCCGCTGGACCGCAACCGCGTCGACATCGCGATCGCCATCAAGGAAGGCAAGGCGGCCAAGATCCGCCACGTCAACCTGGTCGGCACCGAGAAGTTCGAGAGCAAGGACATCCTGGAGACCTGGGAGTCCAAGGAGCACAACTGGGCGTCGTGGTACCGCCGTGACGACCAGTACTCCAAGGAAAAGCTGTCCGGCGACCTGGAAAAGCTCAACTCCTGGTACCTGGACCGCGGCTACGTCGACTTCAGCATCGATTCCACCCAGGTCTCGATCAGCCCCGACAAGCGCGACATGTTCCTCACCGCGGGCGTGACCGAGGGTGCGCAGTACAAGATCTCCGAGATCAAGGTCAGCGGCGACACCATCCTCCCGCAGGAGGACGTCGAGCGCATGGTGATCCAGAAGTCGGGCGACACCTTCTCGCGTGCCCTGCTGGAATTCAGCTCGGACACCATCACCAACTCGCTGTCCAACATCGGCTACGCGTTCGCCAAGGTGAACCCGATCCCGACCACCAACCGCGCCGACCAGACCGTGGCCATCAACATGCAGGTCGTTCCGGGCCCGCGCGTGTCGGTGCGCCGCATCCTGTTCCGTGGCAACACCCGCACCTCCGACGAAGTGATGCGTCGCGAAATGCGCCAGTTCGAGAACAGCTGGTACTCGCAGGCCGCGATCGACCGTTCCAAGATCCGCCTGCAGCGCCTGGGCTACTTCGAGTCGGTGGACGTCGAGACCCCGGCCGTCAGCGGCAGCAACGACCAGGTCGACGTCGTCTACAACGTCAAGGAAACCACCTCCGGCAGCTTCGTGTTCGGCCTGGGCTACTCCCAGTCCTACGGCATGACCACCTCGGTGCAGCTGTCGCAGAACAACTTCCTCGGCGGCGGCAACCGCGTGTCGGTCGAAGCCTCCCGCAGCAGCTACCTGCAGCGCTACGGCTTCAGCTACACCAACCCGTACTTCACCGATGACGGCGTGTCGCTGGGCTACAACCTGTCCTGGCGCGAACTGGACTACTCCGACTTCAACACCGCGCAGTACAACAGCACCAATGGCTCGGCGCAGGTGGTGTTCGGCGTGCCGCTGACCGAGACCGATACCGTCTCGCTGATGTTCGGCATCGACAGCAACCAGATCACCACGTACCAGGGCTCGACCCCGCAGTCGATCATCGATTACATCAACGTGCTGGGCAGCAGGACGTTCCATGCCTGGCGCACGGAACTGGGTTGGGCGCGTGACTCGCGCAACGACTACTTCATGCCGACCCGCGGCACCTATCAGCGTGTTGGCCTGGAAACCACGCTGCCGGGCTCGACCATCGAGTACTACAAGCTGAACTACCAGATCAGCAAGTACTGGCCAATCATGCCCTCGCTGGTGATCAATACCCGCGCTGAAATCGGCTACGGCGACAGCTATGGCAGCGACAAGACCGCCATGGTGCCGGACGAGAACGGCAACCTGCGCCCGGTCACCGCCAAGGGCCTACCGTTCTACGAGAACTTCTACGCCGGCGGCACCAACTCCGTACGCGGCTTCGAGGACAACACGCTCGGCCCACGCGAAGTAACCCGCGGTTATCCGGAAGGCCAGCCGCTGGGCGGTTCGCTGAAGACCGTCGGTTCGGTCGAAGCCTACTTCCCGCGTTTGTTCGACAGCCCGTCGGCCCGCGTGTCGGCCTTCGTCGACTTCGGCAACGTCTACAACGGCGCCGATAACTTCAAGGCCAACGAACTGCGAGTGTCTACCGGTGTAGCCCTGCTGTGGCGCGCCCCGGTCGGACCGATCTCGATCAGCTACGCGTTCCCGCTGAAGAAGGAAGACGGCGACAAGATCGAACGCCTGCAGTTCACGTTCGGTGGGCAGTTCTGACGAACCGCCCTGCGGTTCATCAGAACTGCACGCGCATCCCTCCTATCCCCCGCGCCGTCGGCGCGCCCCCCTTAACAAAGGGGGGCTCTCCACCAGACGGAGCGCGAAGCGCCGGGCACTGCCCGGCGTTTTCGTTTGGCCCGGATGCCGGAAACGCCCGCTCTGCTTTTGATCTTTTCTGTTTTTCCGTGGCTGGCACTCGCGCCACGCCGTCGGAGGTCGGACGGGGCGGGGCTGCGGGGGTGTGAGCCCCCAGGCTTGGGGGCCCCCCCCCACACGGGCGTAGTAGGGCCGCCCCCCCGCCCCCCCCCCCGCGCGCCCCCCCCCATTTCAAATGGACTGCCCGCCGCGCCGGGGCCGTGCCTTTGGATGATAATGCCCCCCCAATTACCCCAATTGCGCTAACCTTTTACATCCCCCCCGTATAAAACCCAATAAAACCCCCCCCCAAACACCGCACCCTTA
>NZ_JASJSI010000159.1:0-7782 GCF_030237085.1 Stenotrophomonas maltophilia group sp. Smal32 | reverse complement strand
GCCGGTTTCAGATTCCTTGCCAGACGCGGAGGGGCGAGAGAGAAAGGGGAAGAAATGGCCAGTCTGATCTACGTGCAGTAACAGAAATTCCGATCCGTGTGCTATCGAGCATGCGCGAACCCATCGTTCTGCCCCAAGCCTTGGCGTTGTCTGCTCCGGCCGCCTTTGCCGCCGATTCCACCTCCGCTCGCCGTTACGGTTCGTCCGAGGCCCTATCCGTCCAGGACGCCCGACTGGGCGAGGTCCTGATGGTTCGCACGGTTCAACTGACGTCCGACCAGCGTCTGAACGCCGGCTCCGCCATCGGGTCGGCCGTTGGTTATGGGGCTGCTAACCAGGTCAAGAACCGGGAATACCGCAATGCAGCCCGGGTGACCGGTGGCGTCATCGGTGCGGCTGCCGGAACCGCGGTTCAAAAGGGCCTCAGCGGCCGGCGTGCGGTGGAGATCTACGTGCGCGATCTGTCCGATCGCCGCCAGCGCGTCCTCGCGGTGGTCCAAGACGCCGATGTGGATGTGCGCGAAGGTGATCGGGTCTTCTTGGTGGGGAAGGGTAAGAAGACCCGGGTGGTGCCGCTTGATGCTTCGCCGGTGCGCATTGGCGATTATTCGTGCGGAAGCCCTTGTGCCATTGGCATCAATGCCCGGTCGGACAACAACAGCGCTCGCGTGCGCGTGGGGCCGTAAGGATGCACAAAAGCGAACACGTTGGTGGAGGCGTGTATTGCGAAGGCACGGCTTGCGGGCTTCTGGTTGAGCTCATGAAGCGGCCATCCGTTGCCCACCGCCGCTCCGAAGTCGCCCGGATGGTCCGAGAGGGACACGGCCGCGCCGCCATCGCCCAAGCCCTGGGCGTTCCATCGCCCGTGGTGAGCGCCGATCTGGCCCACCTGGGGTTGCGTCAAAAGCCCCGGCGCCCACTGGCTGACCAACACGCTCTGGTGGTGCGCCTCCTGGAGCAGGGGAACAACGGCCCTGCAATTGCCAAGCGCCTGGGCGTGACCCGACAGGCAGTCCACGCTTACCTGCAGGCCCATGGCCTGCTCCCAACCCAGAGGAGGATCCCATGACCGTTATTCTGGTGGTCGTGCTGTTTGAGCTCGCCATGTTTGCGATCACCTTCGGAATCGCGTGGCTGTGCGCGTCCAAAGCCCGCAGCGCACGCAGGGGCTGGGAGGCGTTCCAAGCCGGCCAAGAGGACGCCCCATCCGTGGTTGCGTTGATGTGGCATTTGGCCGTGTTCTACGCGTGCTTGGCACTGCTGGCTTACCAGCTACAGCACGTGGTGAGCCAAGTCTGGTTGGATCCTTCCAACCTATACCTGTCATCCACGCTGGCTCTTGTCGTTTATTCGATCGCATGCGGGCTGCTTCACGGCAGCGGGCTGGCGCGGAGGCGGGCATGAGAACGAGTCACGGTCGGTTGCGCCCAGACCCCGTCGACGCCCGCCCACGCCACGATGGGCTGTTCCAAGGCGAAGACACAGGCGAAGAGATTCACGAAGAGCGTGACCCGTTGCTTCAAGCGCTTTACACCGAATCGCTCCATGCCCGCGGGGACGTGGACGCTGTCGATCGCTTGCTGGATGCCCACCGAGAGGCGCTTGGGGAGCCCGAGCAAGTCGCCTATGCCCGTCAGCAAGACGAACGCCATGATCGGACGTTGCCATTGCCGAGCGGTGGCCTGCCGTTGAGGCCGTCCACGGAGCGCTACCTAGAGGAGCATCGGTCATGGAACCCGCCGACCGCCAAAGAGGCCGCCATCGCACGTTCCAGGGGTCCCACCATGGTGCTCGAAGGGAAGGCATGGCGCGCTGAAGACGACGTTGCCGAGGTTACGGTGGAGGCTCCCAAGGACGACCCGTGGCAGCGGATGCGTTGAGTTCGTGTCTCAGCTGGAGAGACAGTTGGGCACCATCATTGCTGCTAGGAACACGGTGTTCCCTTCGGCTATCCTGCCCAGGGTATCCATCACTGGTATTGCTAACAACAGGGGGCGTTATGGCAAGCGTGACAGTAAGGACGCGGGATGAGCTGGAAGCGGCCAAGAATGCAAAGGCGCAGCAGATTGTGGTTGTGGGCAAGTTGGCAGACGACCTGAAGAAGACGCGCAAGTTCGCCAAGCTTGGTGCCGTCGGTGTTGCAGCAATCGTTGCTGCAGTTGGGCTCGCTCCAGTAACGGCTGGGCTCAGCACGCTCAGCCTGGGGGCGGTCGCGACAGTCACTGGAGTCGAGATCATCGGCATCATCACCGCCGCAAGCCTTGGTCTCTCTTTGATCCTCGCAATCTACAAAGGCTACGATGTGGAATACGAGGCTGGCGGAAAGGTCATTTTCAAGCGCAAGGAAGGAAAGTGATGCCCGGCTTCGTTCCAGGGGCGCCTTACCTTTTTGTTTGCGAGAAGTGCAGTCATCACTTTCAGCGGAAGATCAACTTGGGGCTCTTCTGTCCGGCATGCAAGTCGCTGTCCGTGAAGCCTCGTTTGGTCTGTAAGTAGTGCTCGTTGGCCGCCATAAAGTTGGCGGCCACTTCCAATGACCGGTCGAATCGGGTTTAACATCGCGGTCTCAGGTGCCCCGTAACCCTTTTGCTTCAAAGCGCTCCAGTATCGCCGTCACGGCTTCTGCGGCACGGTCCGGTGACGCATCTATGCGTTCCAAGCCCGTCATGGCGACGGGCAACGGCGCATTCGGATCGGTCGTGGCCACCACGGCCAGGACTCTTCCTCGGATGGTGTCTTCCACCGTGGTCCATTCGTCGGCGAGACGCTGGGGTTTATCGGTGAGAAGGACCACCATGACGGGGCCGGGTGTCAGCAGGCGGTTGGAGCGTCCCCGAAGTGCTGCGCTGTTGTGGACATGGATGGCCCGGCGGTGCCCATCTTCGGTCAGTTGGACCAGGACGCTGTGGCAGCTCGGCGCGCCCATCTCGTTGCAAACGATGTGGATGCGACCCTTGGCCCATTCCTGAAAGCCCACTGAGGAGGGCGCCAACTCATCGCTGGTAAAACAAGCCTCCACGAACCGTCGGCCTGCGAGGCTCAGTCCTTTCTCTTCGATCAGGCCCCAGCGTTCAAAGGTCTGGCGATTGATGCTGCTTTTCGACTGCAGTCCAAGGAATTCTTTTGGGTCCAGGTTACCCCCGCCGGTGCCAGGAAACACGTGGTGACGCTCGGTGATTAAAGCGCGTCGCAGAAGATCGACCTGGCCAAACGACAGGTCGCTCAGCGCCTTAATGAAGTGGCGCTTGAGATGGCCTGCGGTTTTGCCGGTAGCGATTGAACAGGCAAGGCGGCCATAGACGGTGGCCTTCTCGGCCTCGATGTCCATCTCCAATGCCCGCAGCATGGCCAGAAAATCTTCCGAGGTCATGGCCTCCGCGTTCTCGGGGAACACCTGACCCTCAAGCGCGGCACGGGTGAACTCCCGGTAGCGCTCCTCAGTGCGCTTGGCAAGCCAGGCGGCGATGAATTTTGGGCCCTTCGAAAGAAGGGCGAACGGACCGGAGATTTCCTCCAGGGGGGGCAAGGTCAGGGTAGTCCATCGGGGTCTCGTGACGGTTTGCGGGTCCAGGTAGCTCATCCTCAAGCCTTCAAGCCCGTTCTTCAATCCTCCGGTTGAATTCCCCATTGGCAACGCGCGTGAGCTCGAACAGGTTGAGCGCTGGGAGCGCTGCAAGGCTAGTCTGCGCGCGAAGGTCGAGCATCCGTTCCAGGTGATCAAGCGGCAGTTCGGCTACACCAAGGTGCGCTATCTCGGCTTGATCAAGAACACGGCACAGGTGCTCACCCTGTTCGCGCTGTCCAACCTGTGGATGGTGCGCCGGAAGCTGTTGGCGGCACAGGGGTAACTCCGTCTTGAGGTGCCCGCAAGGGCACTTCGAGAGCGGAAAACATGGCAGTCCGCCGCGTCTGAAGGCCCAGGATGACTCCGGCGCTGAAAACCCACGACTCAGTGTGAATTGATCAGACCATCCCTATTTCTACTTTTGGCCGCTGCTAAAAATGGGGGGATTACCCGACGAGCTCCGCCAGGCCGCTTTTGACGAGCATTGGGACGACGAGACAAATTAAGATGAGTGGAAGGAGGACGCCCGCATCGACAGCGGCAAGACTACGAGGCCTTCCTGACGGCCGCGACCGAGTATCCGCTCCACTTCGCTGTTGCATGCGGCGATGCAGAATGGGCCGGTGACCTGCTAAAGGCTGGACGCACGCCTCAGGATCCCGATTTAGAAGGAACAACGCCCACGGATCTTCTGGGGCGGCCAGGTAATGATCAATCCGATCAGGTCATTCGTGCCCACAACCGATCCAAGCTTTTTGACGAGCTCCTTCCCGCTGCCAATGCTTGGAAGCCACCGGAAGGCGGATTTGGGGCCGACGCCAAACGTCAAGTCGGTGCGGCCATGAAAGCCCAGGGTGAGGAAAGGGAAGCCAGAAGCCTCGAATCCGACAACGGTTTTGACATGGAAAAAGAAAGGCGGCAAGAGCCGTCTTCTTCTATTTAATTCCCTTGCGAGGTTCTGATTTTCTGCTAATGGTGGGAGGTCAAAATACTATTGTGGAGGTGTGGGTTGAATATTTCGAATCTCAAAGACGTTCTTCTGAAGCAAATCGGGCTTACCAAAATCCCCGCTGATGTGAACGCAAGGGATGAAGATTGGCTGGATCAAACGCCACTTCATGATGCGCATCACCCGCGCGAAGTTCGGAGGCTGTTGGATGCTGGGGCTGACATCGAAGCGAGGGATGGCCTTGGAAATACGCCGCTTCATTCTGTGACAAGCGAGGGAGCCGTGATTGAACTGATCAAGGCCGGGGCAGACATCAATGCGCAGAATAACCAAGGGGAAACACCGCTTTTTAACGCGAGAGGGCAAGGGGATGCCAGGGCGTTGATTGCGGCCGGGGCAGACATTCATGCGCGCGATAACCGAGGGAAAACGCCCCTTTTCGGAGCGAGCGAAGGGGCTTTAAGGGAGCTCGTGAAGGCTGGCGCTGACATCAACGCTCGCGACACCCAAGGGAACACCCCGTTGTTTGGCGCACACAACGACAGTCTCAAAGCGTTGCTGAAGGCGGGAGCGGATGTCAGCGCGAGGAATAATGAAGGGCAAACCCCTCTCTTCCGAGCAACCGGGCAGACGGAGGCCCGCGCCTTGATTGCGGCCGGGGCAGACATCCTAGCCCGGGATAACCGAGGGCGAACCCCTCTCTTCGAGGCGAACACGGGCGCGCTTAAGGAACTTCTGAAAGCAGGCCTTGATCCCGCGGCGAGCGATGACCAGGGGAATCAACCGCTGCATATAGCCAGGGACCCCGAGGCGGTGGCCTTGCTCACCCGTGCAGGCGCAGACGTCATTGCACAGCGAATGGACGGCCAGGCGCCGATCCACCGTGCGATTTTTCCAGAGACGATTGAAGCGCTCGCTAAGGCAGGGGCGGATATGAACGCCCAAGACAACAACGGGAATACCTCTCTTCATGCGGGCCGCGATGCCACTGTCTGGAGTGCGCTGATTGAGGCGGGCGCAGATCCCCACATCCAAAACCAAAAGGGCGAAGCGCCGATCAACAGCGGCAAGCCATTTTTCAACGACTTGCGGGCTCAAGAGAGGGCCAAGCTCCTGGTCAGCCTGCTCCCGCCCGCCAACGCTCGGAAGCCACCGGAAGGCGGGTTTGGGGCCGATGCCAAACGCCAGGTTGGTGCGGCCATGAAGGCCCACGGGCAGGACAGCCAAACCCAGGAAGCCCCTCGCTTGCGAGCGCGCTTCTAAGCCCAAGGGAAAGGCGGCGAAAGCCGCCTTTTTCTTTTCTAGATCCCGTTGCGCAAACCAAACCTTTTGTTATGGGTAGTGCAACCCATTCATGAAAGGAGGCCTCATGCGCGTCTTGGTTCTTTCTCTGGCCCTTGTCGGCCTGCTCCCACTGACCGCCTCCGCCGCAGACACCACGCCCGCCCGTCGCTAATCCCGCGCCGGTGGAGAAAGCAAGTGAAGCGAGCCAACGACATTCGGGCCCAATACCAGCTGGCCATGGACGATGAGGGCATCCTCTTGGCCGCCTCGCACATCTTGGAGCGTCGCCTGCAGCGCCACGAGGCCATCACCGACCCCTCCAGTGCCAGCAACTACCTCACTGCCCGCTGCGCGCACCTGGATCACGAAGTGTTTGGCACGGTGTTCCTGGACGCCCGCCACCGCATCCTTGCCACCGAGCACCTCTTTCAAGGCACCATCGATGGGTGCGAAGTCCATCCCCGCATCGTCGCCAAGAAGGCGTTGGACCACAACGCCGCCGCGGTCATCTTCTTTCACAACCACCCCAGCGGAAACCCCGAGCCCAGCGCTGCCGACCGCGCCATCACCGACCGCCTCAAGCAGGCCCTTGCCCTTTTCGACATTCGAGTGCTGGATCACCTTGTGATCGCGGGCACCTCGCACGTGTCGATGGCTTCACGAGGGTGGGTGTGACCACCCCCTTTAAAGCAAAGACCTGCGGCGGAAGCCGCCGGCGGCCGCTGCGCGCCGGCATCTGAAAAAGCATCCGCATGGATGGAAAGCACCAACGCCTTCGGCGCGATAAGTGATGTTAGGAAAAACTGCGGCCTTAGCGCCGCATTTTTTGCTTTTAGTCAAGATTTTGTCCACTAAGGCCGTGGACAAATTTCCAGGGCGATCTACCTTGAATTAAGGGGTAGGCAATGCCGCCGACCAAGCCAAGAGGTGTCACATGTGAATCGCCCAGGGTTTTCTAGACAGTCGTCAGCCGTTTAGTGCGTACTGCTTCTCGAACTCTACCGGGGACAGCCCGTCGTTGGAACTGTGCCGCCGTTTTGGGTTGTAGAACATCTCGATGTACTGGAAGACGTCGGCCCGTGCCTCGTCGTGATTGCTGTAGATCCTCCGCTTAATACGCTCCCGCTTCAGTAGCTGGAAGAAGCTCTCCATCGCTGCGTTGTCATGGCAGTTTCCTCGTCGACTCATGCTGCACACGATGTCGTGCTCGCGCAGGAAGCTCTGCCAGTCTTCGCTGGTGAACTGGGTTCCCTGGTCGGAGTGAAGCAGAAGCCCGGGGCTTGGCTTGCGCCGCCACACTGCAGCCAATAGCGCCTGCAAAACCAGGTCCGTATGTTGAGTTGGTCGGGTTGCCCATCCAACGACCTGACGCGAAAACAGATCAAGCACTACCGCCAAGTACAGGAAGCCGTCGTACGTGCGGATGTAGGTGATGTCCGTGACCCACGCGCGATTTGGCTCACTGACTTTGAAGCCGCGAGCCAGAACGTTCTTGGCGACTGATCCAACAGGGCCGCTCAATGGGCGTGGTCGCCGACCGTAGCCGACCATTGCCCGCAGCCCCTCGCTCTTCATCAAGCGTGCCACGCGATGACGACTACACGTCTCGCCAAGCTCGCGCAGATCTGTGGTCACTTTGCGGTGGCCATACACAGAGCCGCTTTCCAGCCAGCTGTGCTTGATTAGGCCGAGCAACCGCTGATCGTCCTTGTCGCGAGCGCTTGCCGGCTCTTTTAGCCAGGCGTAGTAGCCACTGCGATGGACGCCAAGCATCCGACACATCGCCGCGAGGCCGAACTCATCTGCGTGTTGCTTCATGAAGGCGTACTTTGCTCTTACCCCTTTGCAAAGTACGCGGCGGTGAGTTCAACCCGTCGACGCAACGGCTTGGCTCAGCTTAGCGGCTGGCGTCTGGAAGCCCAAGGTCTTACGAGGTCTTTCGTTGAGACGTCTGGCGATCTTGTTCAAGAATGCCTGCGAATGG
>NZ_JASJSI010000158.1:0-7828 GCF_030237085.1 Stenotrophomonas maltophilia group sp. Smal32 | reverse complement strand
GGTTGCAGAGCGCGCAAAGGCCCCACCCGACCAGGGCGCGCCTCTACAAGAAGCAGGGGCTTACGCCGCCGCAGCCTGCTCGCGGCGCGGGCCTTCGCGGAGGGCGCGGCCGACCATGCCCACCAGCAGGTCCAGCTCCTCGCTGTCCATGCCGAAGTGCGGGGTGAAGCGCAGCGAGTTCTCGCCACCGTGGATCACGTTGATGCCGTGCTGGCGCAGCCATTCCTCGGTGGAGTTGGCGCCGTAGCACTTGAACTGCGGGGCCAGCTCGCAGGAGAACAGCAGGCCGGTGCCCTGCACCTTGGTGATCAGGCCACCCAGCTCACCCTTGAGCTGCTCCAGCTTGCGCACGGCCTCGGCACCGCGCTCGGCGATGTTGGCGCGCACCTGCGGGGTCAGCTGCGCCAGGGTGGCGCAGGCCACGTCCAGCGCACGCGGGTTGCTGGTCATGGTGTTGCCGTAGATGCCCTTGCGGTACAGCTGCGCGGCATGTTCGGTCACCGCCAGCACCGACAGCGGGTACTGCGCCGCGTTCAGTGCCTTGGAGTAGGTCTCCATGTCCGGCGGGTCCAGGCCTTCGAAGCCGGGGTAATCGACCACCGACAGCACGCCATGCGCGCGCAGGCCGGCCTGGATCGAGTCCAGCAGCAACAGGCTGCCATGGGCACGGGTCAGTTCACGGGCAACGGCATAGAACGACGGCGGCACCGAACGGCCCGGGTCGCCTTCGCCCATCACCGGCTCCAGGAATACCGCCTCGATGAACCACTGGTTGCGCGCGGCATCCTCGAACACTTTGCGCAGGCCGGCCTCGTCGTAAGGCGCCACGGTGATCACCGAATCCTCGCCACGGTAGCTGGCCAGGTGCTGCATGTAGCTCTTGCGGCTGGAATCGGAGTACAGCGCCGGGCGGTCGGTGCGGCCATGGAAGCTGCCCTTGACCACCACGCGCTTGATCGCGGCGCCGGCGTGGCGCGCGCCCGGGTCGGTCTGCAGCTTGGCATTGACGTCGGCAATGCGGGCGGCCAGACCGACCGCTTCGGAGCCGGAATTCAGGCACATGAAACGGGTGAACGGGCAGCCGCCACGGCGGTGGCCGATCTCGGCGCGCAGGGCAGTGATGAAGCGCTGCTGCGACAGGCTGGGGGTCATGATGTTGGCCATCACCTGCGGACGGGCCATCGCTTCCAGTACCGCGTCCGGGGTATGCCCGAAACCGAGCATGCCGTAGCCGCCGGCGTCGTACAGCACGGCGCCCTTCAGGGTGACCACCCACGGGCCGCGCGCGGCCAGCGCCACGTACGGCGTCACTGCGTCATCGGCGTAGAAATTGACGAAACCGTCCTGCATCGCGTCGATCTGCGCCTGTTCGTCCTGCGCCAGCAGCGGCCCCAGGTCGGCCTGCACACGCGCGAATTCCTCGGCGGCGGCGTCCACCGCGGCGATCAGCTGCGGGTGGTGGGCGGACAGGGCGGTCAGGGTGGCGTCGTCCAGGCCGGTGGTGAGGCGGGTGCCGGGCTGGCTGCGCAGGGGGGCGAGGCGTTCGATGAAGCTCATTGCAGATCTCCTGAAACAATGGGTCGCACGGGTCTTCAAAAGCAAAACGCGCGTCATCACGCGCGCTTGGGGCAGGCTCGTGCAGCGGACTTCCGACTCGATGCTAGCACTTGTTTTTTTGCGCGATAACCCCGCAGAAACCTGCTGCATAGCAGCATTTTGCGCGACGTTCGCCGCGAAGCGCGCCGGCTCGCAGACGCTGGACGTACAATGCGCGCCATTGTCGACCTGTTGCCGCCCACCGCCTTGAAGAAGTCCGATTTCCACTACGACCTGCCGGCTGAACTGATCGCGCAGGCTCCCCTGGCCGAGCGCTCCGCCAGCCGACTGATGCTGGTGCCGCCGGCACCGGCCGCCTTCACCGATCTGCAGGTGCGCGACCTGCCGTCGCTGCTGCAGCCGGGCGATCTGCTGGTGTTCAACGACACCCGGGTGATCCCGGCGCGCCTGTTCGGGCAGAAGGCCAGTGGTGGCCGCGTTGAAATCCTGATCGAGCGCCTGCTCGGTGGCCAGCAGGCCCGCGCGCAGGTCGGCGCCAGCAAGTCGCCGAAGGCCGGCAGTCGCATCGCCCTGGACGCAGGTGGCGAAGCCGAGGTGCTGGGCCGTGACGGCGAGTTCTACGTGCTGCAGTTCCATGTGCCGGAGTCGCTGGAGCAGTGGTTGCTGCATGCCGGCCGCCTGCCGCTGCCGCCCTACATCCAGCGCGAGCCGGGCGTGGACGACCGCGAGCGCTACCAGACCGTGTTCGCGCGCGAAGTGGGCGCGGTGGCCGCGCCGACCGCCGGCCTGCATTTCGACGAACCGCTGCTGGCCGCATTGAAGGAGAAGGGCGTGGAGTTCGGCCACGTCACCCTGCACGTTGGCGCGGGCACCTTCCAGCCGGTGCGCGCCGATGACCTGAAGGACCACGTGATGCACCGCGAGTGGCTGAACGTCGGCGCTGAGCTGGTGCAGCAGGTACGGCGCACGCGCGCGGCCGGCGGCCGGGTGATTGGCGTGGGCACCACCGTGGTGCGCGCGCTGGAGAGCGCGATGCGTGACGGTGAGCTGCTGCCGTTTGCCGGCGAGACCCAGATCTTCATCACCCCCGGTTACCGCATCCGCAGCGTCGACGCGATGGTGACCAACTTCCATCTGCCGGAAAGCACGCTGCTGATGATGATCTCCGCGTTCGCCGGCAAGGAGCGCGTATTCGAGGCCTACCAGCACGCGATCGAGCAGCGCTACCGCTTCTTCAGCTACGGCGACGCGATGCTGCTGTTCCCGCAGGCGGGGTAGGGCAGCCTGGGAGGGCAGGCCCCCTGTGGGTGCGCACCTTGGTGCGCACGCCTTCTTGGGAGACAATAGGCGACTATTTGCCTGAACGACCGCTCCATGTCCCGATTGCAGTTCCAGCTCCAGACCCGCGACGGCCGTGCCCGCCGTGGCCGCCTGACCTTCCCGCGTGGCACGGTGGAAACGCCGGCCTTCATGCCGGTGGGAACCTATGGCTCGGTCAAGGGCATCCTGCCGGACCAGGTGCGTGCGCTGGGCGCCGAGATCATCCTCGGCAACACCTTCCACCTGTACCTGCGCCCGGGCCTGGACATCATCGCCGACCACGGCGGCCTGCACGGCTTCTGCCGCTGGGATGGCCCGATCCTGACCGACTCCGGCGGCTTCCAGGTGTTCTCGCTGGCCCACCGCCGAAAGATCACCGAACAGGGCGTGACCTTCGCCTCGCCAACCGACGGCGCCCGCGTGTTCCTGGGCCCGGAAGAGAGCATGAAGATCCAGAAGGTGCTCGACTCGGACGTGGTGATGATCTTCGACGAGTGCACCCCGTACCCGGCTACAGAGGATGTTGCCCGCCGATCGATGGAACTGAGCCTGCGCTGGGCCCAGCGCAGCCGCAATGCGCATGACGAGCTGGGCAATGACGCGGCGCTGTTCGGCATCGTCCAGGGCGGCGTTCACACCGACCTGCGCAGCCGCTCGGCCGAGGCCCTGCAGGCGATCGGCTTCGACGGCTATGCCATCGGCGGCCTGGCCGTGGGCGAGCCCGAGCACGAGCGCAATGCCATGCTTGACCACCTGGACCCGGAGTTGCCGGGCGACCGTCCGCGCTACCTGATGGGTGTCGGCCGGCCGGAGGACCTGGTCGAGGGTGTCGCACGTGGCGTGGACATGTTCGATTGCGTGATGCCGACCCGCAATGCGCGCAACGGTCACTACTTCACCTCGTTCGGCACCGTCCGCATCCGCAACTCCCAGTACGCGCGGGACATGGATCCGATCGAGCCGGGCTGCGGCTGCGTGGCCTGCACCGGCGGCTACACCCGGTCCTACCTGCGCCACCTGGACCGCTGCAACGAGATGCTGGCGCCGATGCTGGGCACGCTGCACAACCTGTTCTATTACGAAAAGCTGATGGCCGACATCCGCGCGGCGATCGAGGCGGGAACCTTCCTGGCCTTCCGTGAGTCTTTCTACGCGGCACGCGGGGCGGTCGCGCCGGCCCTGTAACCCGGACGCCCCCTGCCAAACGGCCCAAGGACGAACGCCCGGGGCCGTGGCATACTTCAAGGCTGACCCAGATCCGCGGTCGACACCCCGTGCCCGTGAAAGGGCCGGAGCGCCGCCCAACCAAAGGACCAACGATGAACCTGCTTGCCTTCCTGATTCCCGCCGCCCACGCCCAGGCCGCCGGCGGCCAACCGCAGGGCATGGGCCTGACCACCCTGCTGTTCCCGATCATCCTGATCGCCATCATGTACTTCCTGATGATCCGCCCGCAGATGAAGCGGCAGAAGGAGCACAAGGCCATGCTGGAGAAGATCAAGCGCGGCGACGAAGTGCTGACCAACGGCGGCATCGCCGGCATCGTCACCGACATCGGCGACAACTTCATCACCATCGAAGTGGCTGACAACGTGCGCATCCGCGTGCAGAAGGGCGCTGTCGGCAACGTGCTGCCGGCCGGTACCCTGAAGTCGGCCCAGTAAGCCACTCCCTTTCCGATGCACAACCGCGGCGCCGGGGATGGCGCCGCGCGGGACCCAAGCAATGCTCGAATTTCCACGCTGGAAGTACGTCGTCATCCTGATCGTACTGGCGCTCAGCTCGCTGTACGCGCTGCCCAACATCTACCAGAAGGACCCGGCCGTCCAGATCACCGCCAACCGTGGCGGGCAGGTCGACGACGCGCTGCGCGACCGTGTGCTGGCCGACCTGAAGAAGGCCGGAGTGGACACCCTCGGTGCCGAGAAGGAAGGGGAAAGCCTGATCGTCCGCCTGCCGGACCTGAAGGCGCAGTCCGCCGCCAGCGACGCCCTGCGTGACACCGTCGGCGAGAAGTACACCGTGGCCCTGAACCTGGCCTCGACCGTGCCGGACTGGCTGGCCAACCTCGGCGGTCGTCCGATGGTGCTGGGCTTGGACCTGCAGGGTGGTGTGCACTTCGTGCTGCAGGTCGACCAGAAGGCCGCCCTGGACAAGCGCCTGGACGCCTATACCGAAGACGTGCGCAGCACCCTGCGTGACGCGCGCATCGCCTACCAGTCGGTGGAGCGCCGCGCGGACAACAGCATCGTGGCCAACCTGAGCCCGTCCGCCGGTGATGACGCCGCGCAGCGTGCCCGTACGGCCCTGGTCAAGGCGCAGCCGACGCTCGGCTATGACGTCAGCGGCAACCGCATCACGGTCACCGTGCCGGAAACCGAGATCACCCAGATCGCCAACGGCGCGATCGAGCAGAACATCAACACCCTGCGCAACCGCGTGAACCAGCTCGGCGTGGCCGAGCCGATCATCCAGCGCCAGGGTGCCGACCGCGTGGTCGTGCAGCTGCCCGGCGTGCAGGACACGGCCGAAGCCAAGCGCATGATCGGCGCCACCGCCACCCTTGAATACCGTGCGGTGGTCGAGGGCAATGCGCAGGACGCCATCAACTCCGGTCGCATCCCGCCGGAAGCGAAGGTCTATCAGCGTCGTGACGGCGGCGGTCCGATCCTGCTGAACAAGCGCGTGATCGTCACCGGCGACCAGATGGTCGGCGCGCAGGCGGTGACCGACTCCACCAGCGGTGCCCCGGCGGTCAGCGTGACGCTGAACAACGTCGGCGGCCAACGCATGTTCGATTTCACCAGCGCCAACGTGAACAAGCCGATGGCGGTGGTGTACACCGAACGCGTGCCGACCGTGACCATGGTTGACGGCCAGGAAGTGCGTGGCTTCAAGGTCAACGAGGAAGTGATCTCGGTGGCCAACATCAACGGTGTGTTCGGCAAGAACTTCCAGACCACCGGCCTGCAGAAGAAGGAAGCCGACGACCTGGCCAAGCTGCTGAAGTCGGGCTCGCTGGCCGCGCCGATGGACTTCGTCGAAGAGCGCGTGGTCGGCCCGAGCCTGGGCGCCGAGAACGTCAAGAACGGCATGCGCGCGGTGGTGTTCGCGTTCCTGTTCACCCTGGTGTTCTTCAGCGTGTACTACCGCATGTTCGGTGTGATCACCTCGGCGGCGATGCTGTTCAACCTGCTGATCGTAGTGGCGGTGATGTCGCTGTTCGGTGCCACCATGACCCTGCCGGGCTTCGCCGGCCTGGCGTTGTCGGTGGGCCTGTCGGTGGACGCCAACGTGCTGATCAACGAGCGTATCCGTGAAGAGCTGCGTGCCGGCGTGCCGGGCAAGACCGCGATCGTGACTGGTTACGAGCGTGCCTCGGGCACCATCCTCGACGCCAACCTGACCGGCCTGATCGTCGGCGTGGCGCTGTTCGCATTCGGTACCGGTCCGCTGAAGGGCTTCGCGCTGACCATGATCATCGGTATTTTCGCCTCCATGTTCACCGCGATCACCGTGTCGCGTGCGCTGGCGACGCTGATCTACGGCCGTCGCAAGAAGCTCCAGAACGTGGCCATCTGACGGGACGACACGCACAATGAAACTGTTTCCGCTGCACATCCTCCCGAACGACACCAAGATCGACTTCATGCGTTGGCGCCATGTCGCCATGGCAGTCACCATCGTGGTGTTCCTGGCCTCGATCGCCATCATCGGCATCAAGGGCTTCAACTACGCGCTGGACTTCACCGGCGGCACCCTGATCGAAGCCCGCTTCGACAAGCCGGTGGACGTCGAGCAGGTCCGCACCAAGCTCGAGCAGAATGGCTTCGAAGGCGCCCAGGTGCAGAGCGTCGGTGGCAACACCGACCTGCTGATCCGCCTGGCCCCGCACGGTGAGCATGCGCCGGGTACCGGTGACGCCGCCGCCGAGGACAAGGCCACTGCTGCCGCTGTGGTGAAGGCGCTGTCGTCGGCCGACAACCAGGCCACCGTGCTGCGCAACGAGTTCGTGGGTCCGCAGATCGGCAAGGACCTGGCGATGAATGGCCTGTACGCCACCATCTTCATGCTGGCCGGCTTCCTGATCTACATCGCGGTGCGCTTCGAATGGAAGTTCGCGGTCACCGCCAGCATCGTGGCGATGTTCGACCTGATCGTGACGGTGGCTTACGTGTCCCTGCTGGGCCGTGAGTTCGACCTGACCGTGCTGGCCGGCCTGCTGTCGGTGATGGGCTTTGCTATCAACGACATCATCGTGGTCTTCGACCGCGTCCGCGAGAACTTCCGCAGCCTGCGCGTGGACTCGATGGAAGTGTTGAACCGTTCGATCAACCAGACGCTGTCGCGTACGGTGATCACCGCGGTGATGTTCTTCCTGTCGGCGCTTGCCCTGTACCTGTACGGTGGCAGTTCGATGGAAGGCCTGGCCGAGACGCACATGATCGGTGCAGTGATCGTGGTGCTGTCCTCGATCCTGGTGGCGGTGCCGATGCTGACGATCGGCTTCCTGCGCGTCAGCAAGCAGGACCTGTTGCCCAAGGCAAAGGACATCGAAGCCCTGGAGCGTCGCCCGTAATTACTTGCTGCCCGCAGCACACAGAGAACCCCGCGCAAGCGGGGTTTTTTGTTGGCAGGGCTTGCAGCCCTGCACCCGCTCAATGCAACGGCAACGGCAACGTCAAAAGCCGGAGCTGGCTTTCTGCTGGTTGGGCGGGGGCCGGTTGGGTTGGGGGCCCCCCCCCTAAACCCCAACTGGGGGGGGGGTTGGGGGCCTCCATGGGGCCACCCGCCTCCCCAAACCCCATGCCCCCACCCCCCCACAAATACCGATTGTTTTGGTTTTTTTTACACTTTTTTCAAAAAAAATAAAAAAATAACTTTCCTCTAGTATTAAAAAAAAACCGCCCCAAACACGCCCTCCGATATGGGTTTCGGGCTCGTTGTTTTA
>NZ_JASJSI010000157.1:0-7899 GCF_030237085.1 Stenotrophomonas maltophilia group sp. Smal32 | reverse complement strand
GGAGTTTATCTTTAATATTAAAAAAATAGGGGGTTTAAACCAAAAAAAATATTTTGGGGTTTATCGGCGGGGTTTGGGTTAATAGGGTTTAGCGCTGCTAAAAATGTCCCCCCCCCGGCCGGGCCCCCCCCATTTTTTTTTGGTAAAAAACCCCGTTTTTTTTGCGGGGGGGCGCCGGGCGGGGGGGGGGATTGGCAGCCGGCCGGGGCCGGGGGTGGGGGGTGGGGGGCCGCCCCCCGGGGCCCAACCCCAAAACCCCAACAATTCAGGTATAAGCTGTTCTCCCGATGGAGACAGACACTACACGCTTGGGTCTGATCGAAGCCGGAGCTCCGTTTTCTGCTCCGGGCGCCGAAGCATCGCCCAACGCCACGACGCTGCATCGACCCGGTTCCGTCCGGCTGCTCTCGCTTGATGCCCACGGACGCGTACTGGACTGGATCACCTGGCAGGACGCGGCGTGCCTCTACGCCCGCGAAGCCGTCGCCTGGACACTCGGCGATCCCTGCCTGCACATCCATGGCGGCACCAACCGCTTCAGCGGCCTGCAGAGCGGGATGGACCTGCACCCGATCATCGCCGCGCGCGGCCACGCCCGCTCCCGCGCGATCGACCCGACGCCGAACCTGACCAACCCGGCCCTGTTCGCCCGCGACGCCCACCTGTGCATGTACTGCGGCCAGCAGTTCAACCGCCCCACACTCACCCGCGACCACGTCATGCCGCTGTCCAAAGGCGGCCTGGACTGCTGGGAAAACGTGGTCACCGCCTGCTTCCACTGCAACTCGCGCAAGAGCGACCGCACCCCGCAGCAGGCCGGAATGCCCCTGCTGGCGGTGCCCTACCGGCCCAGCTGGATCGAGCATCTGATCCTGTCCAACCGCAACATCCTGGCCGACCAGATGGCCTTCCTGAAGGCGCAATTGCCGAAGCGTTCAAAACTGAGCACTTGAATCGCCGAAAATGCAACCCTCACCGTCCTGTCACGGGCGGCGGCGTTTGCTTGCCCCACCCCCGTTTGAGGGCGAAAATGGGCATTCAGAACAAGTGCGAACATGATGATCGACTCTGCCCGCTATCCCCGCCTCGCGCGCATCCAGACACCGGATGACCTGCGCACGTTCGACGAATCCGAATTGAGGGCGGTCGCCGACGAACTGCGCGCCTACCTCATCGAATCGGTGGGCAAGAGCGGCGGCCACTTCGCCGCCGGCCTGGGCGTGATCGAACTCACCGTGGCCCTGCACTACCTGTACCAGACCCCGCAGGACCAGCTGGTCTGGGACGTCGGTCACCAGACCTACCCGCACAAGATCCTGACTGGGCGCCGCGACGAGATCCACACCGTCAAGCAGAAGGACGGCGTGGCGCCGTTCCCGAAACGTGAAGAGAGCGAGTACGACACCTTCGGCGTCGGCCATTCGTCGACCTCGATCTCCGCCGCGCTTGGCATGGCCATCGCTCGCCAGTCCGAAGGCGACAACCGCCAGGTCGTTGCGGTGATCGGTGACGGTGCAATGACCGCCGGCATGGCCTTCGAAGCGCTGATGCACGCCGGCGGCATGGAGCCGGAGCCGAACCTGCTGGTGATCCTCAACGACAACAACATGTCGATCTCCGAGGCGGTCGGCGGCCTGACCAAGATGCTCGGCCGCGCCACCGGCAGCCGCACGCTCAATGCACTGCGCGAAGGCGGCAAGAAGATCCTCGGCGACAAGAAGAACAACCCGGCGCGCTTCGTGAAGCGCTGGGAAGAACACTGGAAGGGCATGTTCGTGCCGTCCACGATGTTCGAGGAAATGGGCTTCCACTACACCGGCCCGATCGACGGCCACGACATGCCCGCCCTGCTGTCCACGCTGAAGACGCTGCGCGCCTCCAAGGGCCCGAAGCTGCTGCACGTGATGACGACAAAGGGCAAGGGCTACGAGCCGGCCGAAGGCGATCAGATCGGGTATCACGCGGTGGGTCCGTTCGATCCGGACAAGGGCCTGGTGGCCAAGGCCGGCGCCAGGAAGCCCACTTACACCGACGTGTTCAGCGACTGGCTGTGCGATGCAGCCGCCGCCGAGCCACGCCTCTACGGCATCACCCCGGCGATGCGCGAAGGCTCCGGCCTGGTGCGTTTCAGCAAGGAATACCCGCAGCGCTACTTCGACGTGGCGATTGCCGAACAGCACGCGGTCACGCTGGCCGCCGGCATGGCGACCCAGGGGGGCAAGCCGGTGGTGGCGATCTATTCGACCTTCCTGCAGCGCGCGTACGACCAATTGGTGCACGACGTGGCCATCCAGGACCTGGATGTACTGTTCGCGATCGACCGCGCCGGCGTGGTCGGCCCGGACGGTGCGACCCACGCCGGCAACCTCGACCTGAGCTTCCTGCGCTGCGTGCCGAACATGGTGGTGATGGCGCCATCCAATGAAGCGGAGTGCCGGCAGATGCTCAGCACCGGCCTGCAGCACCCGGGCCCGGCCGCCGTGCGCTATCCACGCGGCACTGGCACCGGCGTCGCCGCCGGCACCGACCTGTCCACCCTGCCGATCGGCAAGGGCGAGCTGCGCCTGCAGGGCAGCCGCATCGCCCTGCTCGCCTTCGGCAGCACCGTGGCCGCCGCCGAACAGGTTGGCCGCGAACTGGGCCTGAGCGTGGTCAACATGCGTTTCATCAAGCCGCTGGACCGCGAGCTGGTGCTGGCTGTCGCCGCCCAGCACGAGGGGCTGGTGACGATCGAAGACAACGTGGTGGCCGGTGGCGCCGGCTCCGGCGTCGGTGAGCTGCTCAATGCCGAAGGCGTGCTGCGCCCGATCCTGCACCTGGGTCTGCCCGACAGCTACCAGCACCACGCCAGCCGCGAGGACCTGCTGGCCGAAGCCGGCATCGACGCTGCGGGCATCCGTGCAGCGATACTCAAGCGTTGGCCTCAGCTGGCCGCGGGTACCCCACCGCTGAGCGCGGCGGGCTGAAGCAGCTCAGCAGACGGCGGATCCACGCATGGCGTGGATCTACCGGAGACACGCATCCATTCCCCGAACGGGTGCATCCACGCTACGCGTGGATGCCACACCCGGTAGATCCACGCCATGCGTGGATGGCATGGACAAAGCCCCCGGTTGCCGCCACCTGCGCCCCCGCGCTCAGCCGTAGCTGACCGCTTCCACGAAGGCGCCGCTGGCTTCCACGCGCACGGCAGCGCGCTGCCCGGTATCGACAAAGTGCAGGCGCGCCAGGGTTTCAGCGAAGTCGAAGGCCCGGGCACCGTCGCGGAAATCGATCGGCTCCGGCCGTTCCGGATGCAGCACGCGCCATTGGCGCTGTTCGCATTGCAGGCGGATCAACATGCGGCTCACTCCTTGAGGCAGCGTATCGACGGTAGCGGAACATTCCTGCCGATCACGGCAGGCATCATCGCAACAGATCAGGGACACACAGAGGTGCCCTGATCGCAGAAGATACGACAGTTCAAAATGTGAGCTGTATCAGATTTTTCTGATTTTAGAGGGCCACGCTCAATTCACCTGGAACTGGGCCCGGCAGCCGTCGCTGACCCAGATACCCCGGCGATCCCAGCCCCAGGTCTGGCCCTCGATGCAGGCACTGCGCGAATCCTGGCGAACCAGGCGCACGCCGCGGCGGATGCGGGCGTCGCAGTACTCCTGGCGGTGGCCATTGGAATGGCAGGTGATCACCTCACCGCCGCCCCAACCGTTGCCATTGCCGTTACCCCAGCCGCCACCACGACGGTACTCACCGACGAATTCGGCGCGGCAGCCCTGGGTTACCCAGACGCCGTAGCGTGACTGGCCCCAGGTCTCACCTTCCACGCAGGGCGAACCGGACAGCTGGCGGATCATCCGCGCCCGCCCCTCCAGGCGGCACTCGTTGCTACGATTCTTGATCGACTCGCAGCGTACGATGCCGCTGCCTTCACGGCCGCCATAGCGGTCATCGTCATAGCCGTAACCGTAGCTCTGTGCCTGAGCGCCGCCGGCGGCGGCGGCCAGCATTGGCAGCAGGGTGCAGGCCGCAGTGCGCCAGGTGAGTGCCTTGCCCATCGATATCTCCAGATGAATACGATGGCGCAAGCATCCGGGATTCGTGGCGCGGCGCACAGGGGGGCACACCACCACGGTTTTTCCCCATTCAAACAACTCAACCGCGGCTGACTGCGCCGCCGAGAGGCTTCAGCCGCCGACGTGCAACGCATCCACCGCGCTGCCCAGCGCCTCGACCCGCACCGTGCTGCGCTGGCCGGTGCGACGGTGATGCTCCAGGGCAAGTGCTGCGGCGGCATCGAACGCATCGGCACCCCGCGCGTAGCTGCTGGCCTCACCGGCGCGTGGATCCAGCACGGACCAGTGCCGTGCATTGCATTGGACAGTGATGACCATGGAAAACTCCTGCAGGACGGAAAGATGCACCGGCAGCGGCCCCCTCCTGCAGCCGGTACACCATCAGGCTAGCGAGCGCCTGCGCTGCGGCCTATCAGACATGTACGAAAATGCCGCGCCATTGGGTCGGATTCCCGCGCCCTCACAACCCTGAGCCGGTTTAACGAGTTCATTTTCGTGATCCTTGTCACGGAGTCAGCGGAGCTTCACACTATCGTCATCAACAGGGGCCCCTTCCACATGCGCACCTTCTTCTCACAGCAGCGCGGCACGCTGCTGAAGTTCTATTTCGTGGCCAGCTACGTCGTGCTGATCGAGGAGCTGATCCGCGCTGCCGTGCATTGAGTGCTTGATGCCGGATTGAGCACGGCGGACACTGTTGCTTTAGGCACGGAGCCCGCCCGATGAAAGCGCTTTTTCTGATTCCAGCCCTGCTGCTCCTGGCCGCCTGCGCGAGCCAGGATCAGGCAGCCGCCCGCGCCGATGCCGCAGCTGCTTCGCCTGCCACGCCGGTTGTCGGCGGTGATCGAGATGCCCACGGCTGCATCGGTTCGGCCGGCTACCAGTGGTGCGAGCACAGCCAGCGATGCGAACGCCCGTGGGAACTGGCGCAGGACCAGGGCCTGGCCAATACCGCCGAGGCCATCGACAGTTATTGCGCGAAGCCGGCCAGCCCGGCCCGCAAGTGAGCAGTGCCCGCCATGGCTGAATTGAGCCCGCTGCCCTCCCTCCCCCCGGGCCGCTACCGCCACTTCAAGGGCGGCGAGTACGAAGTGATCGACATCGTGCGCAGCAGTGAAACCCTGCAGCCCATGGTGCTGTATCGCGCCCTCTATGGCGAAGGCGGCCTCTGGGTCCGTCCGTATCCCATGTTCATTGAACAGGTTCCTGGCGAACACGGACCGCAACCGCGCTTCGCACGTATCGGCGATTGAGTCCAGGCTGCCGGCCTCTTGCCGGCGGTGGCAGCGCAGCGCAAAGCAAAGCCTGCGCTACAATCGTACCGTCCAGTCGGTTTCTTCCTGCCATGTCCGCATCCCCTTCCCGCTCGCGCCGCAAGGCGCCCGACAGCGTGCGCCAGTCGCTGCTGCAGGCCACCATCGCAGTGATCGGCCAACAGGGCCTGGCGGCCTTGACCGTCCAGGACGTCGCGCAGGCAGCCGGGGTCAGCAAGGGCGCGCTGTTCCATCATTTCAGCAACAAGCAGGCCCTGGTCGACGAAGCCATCGGGGCACTGATTGGCGAATTCGAAGCGCGCGTGCGTGCCCTGCTGCAGGAAAACCCGAAGGGCCATGGCTGTTTCAGCCGTGCCTATGTGCAGGCCAACTTCGAACATCTGCTGCAGCAGGAACAGGAGAACGACATCGGCCTGACCCTGGGCAACCTGATGGAACCGGGCCTGCTTGCGCACTGGCGCGACTGGAAGCGCGCGATGCTGGCCGAGTTCCCTGACGAAGCCGGCGACCCACGGCTGTATGCCGCGCGCTGCGCCGCCGATGGCTACTGGGCGACCGCCTACGGGCGCCCGCTGGACGAAGACGAGCGCATCAACGCAGTGGCGATGGCCGAGCAGGCGCTGAAGCTGTGCGACCCGCAGTGAACCGGAGCCGATGATGAACCCCTACGCCTATCTCGCTGCCGCCATCGTGCTGGAGGTGATCGCCACCTCGCTGCTGAAGGCTTCCGATGGCATGAGCCGGCTGGCGCCGACGCTGGGCGCACTGGTCGGCTACGGGCTGTGCTTCTACCTGCTGTCGATGACCATGAAGTCGGTGCCGACCGGCATCGCCTATGCGATCTGGTCCGGTGTCGGCATCGTGCTGATCTCGCTGATCGGGCTGGTGGTGTTCAAGCAGCGCCTGGATGCACCGGCCCTGATCGGCATCGGGTTGATCTGCGCCGGCGTGCTGGTGATCAACCTGTTCTCGCGCAGCAGCGCGCACTGAGCACACTGCCGCGCGACCACGGCGCTAGCTGACCTTCTTGGCCACGCTCATGCCGAGCAGGAACAACACCACGGCAATGATGATGCCGGCCCAGAACAGGAACTTGGCGATGCCGACCGCGGCACCGGCAATGCCACCGAAGCCGAGCACGCCCGCGATGATGCCGATGACGGCGAAAATGATGGCCCACTTGATCATGTCGATCCTTTCCCCGCAGGGATTCCAAACTGGAGGATCAACTTAGGCTGCGGCCGATGCCGCAGTCGTGAACAGGCCGCGTGCACGGCGTGAATCAGCGCGGGCGGAAACGCAGCAGCGCCACCGCGAACGCCAGGAACACACTTCCCACCAGGCGCTCGAACCAGCGCCGCGCGAATGGCTTTGCGAGCCAACGCCGCAGGCCGTGACCGCCGGCCGCGTACATCACGTACCAGAACAGTTCGCAGGCCGCGAAGGTGGCGACCAGCACGCTGTACTGCACCGCCTGGCTGCGCGACGGATCGACGAACTGCGGCAGGAACGCCGCCGCGAACAGCAGCAGCTTGGGATTGCTCAGACCCACCAGAAGGCCACCACGGAACACGGTCCAGGCACCAAGCGTCGGCGTCATCGGCAGTGCGGCATCCACCGTCACCGGAGGCGCGGGACGGCAGCTGTCGCGCCATGCCCTCAGGCCCAGCCAGGCCAGATAGGCCACGCCCAGATAGCGCAGCACCTCGAACAGCATCGGCGAGGAATGCAGCAGCGCACTCAGGCCCGCTGCGGAGGCCGCCAGCACCAGCAGCATCGCCAGCAGGCAACCGGCCATCGCCGGCACACTGCCGCGGAAGCCGAGTCCGACGCTGCGGCCGAGGATATGCAGCATGTTCGGCCCAGGCGTGCCGCACAGGACAAAGACCGTGGCCAGGAACCACCACCAGGTATGCAGGGCCATTTCAACATCCACGCAGGAAAACCCAGCAAGCTTAGAGCGTGGCCATGGCCTGCGTCACATACAGCCTGGCGCGGATGCGACGGTTACAGACGCGCACTCACGACGCCAGCAGGCGCGCGCTGCGCAGTTCCTCCCAGGCCGAGCGCAGGACCCGCAACGCCGAGCGCAGGAACAGCACCAGCAGTGCGACCGCTACCAGCAGATCCGGCCAGCCCGCACCGAACAGCGCTACCAGGCCCGCGGCCAGCAACACCGATGCGCCCTCATACAGGTCATTGCGCGAGCATTCCCAGGCGGACGCCAGGTTGATGTCGTCGTTGCGATAAGGGGTCAGCAACCACAGGCACGCCGCGTTGGCGGCCAGGTTGAGCAGCGCCGCCAGGCCCATGCTGGCAAACAGGGGCACCTCCGGGTGCAGCAACCGCCATCCGATCTGCGCAGCCACCACGAGGGCCGCCGCCAGGATCAGCAATCCCTTGAACAGGGCAACCCGCGCTTTGGCCACGAGGCCTGCGCCGACCACCGCCAGGCTCAACGCATAGGTCGCCGCGTCACCCAGGTTGTCCAGGGCGCCGGACAGCAACGAGGACGAATGGCTGTACCCGGCGGCAGCGACCATCAACGGACC
>NZ_JASJSI010000156.1:0-7911 GCF_030237085.1 Stenotrophomonas maltophilia group sp. Smal32 | reverse complement strand
CCCCCCCCCCTAAATAAACCCCCCCCCCCCCCCCGAAACCACCCACCAGAATAGCGCCGCCCGCGCCGGAGGACAAAACACCACGGGTTGGGGCCGGCGAACGCCCCGGCCGAGCCGCGGCGGGCCCCGCGCCGCGCCACCCGCGCCCCAGGCCCCGGTGCTACCCAGCACCTAAACGTACGTCCCAGCATGGTTTTTTCCAGCACCCCCATGCCCGGCAAGGGGGTGCACGGGCAGGGAAAGCGGAGCTAGACTGTCCGCCTTTGCGGCCCCCGGGCCGCCCTGAACGGAAGTGTCCTCCCGCATGAGTTGGCTCAGCAAGTTGATGCCGTCCGGCATCCGCACCGACAACACCCCCAGCAAGAAGCGCAGTGTCCCCGAGGGCCTGTGGGAAAAGTGCAGCAACTGCGGCAGCGCGTTGTACCGTCCGGAACTGGAAGAAAACCTGGAGGTCTGCCCGAAGTGCGGCCATCACATGGCGATCCGCGCGCGCGCGCGCCTGGCCGCCCTGTTCGACGCCGACAGCACCACCGAGATCGGTGCGCGCCTGGGGCCGACTGACCTGCTCAAGTTCAAGGACCAGAAGAAGTACAGCGAGCGCATCAAGATCGCGCAGAAGAACACGGGTGAGTACGACGCGCTGATCGCCATGCGCGGCCTGCTCAAGGGCCGTGCGTTGGTCGCCTCGTCGTTCGATTTCGCCTTCATGGGCGGCTCGATGGGCTCGGTGGTGGGTGAGCGTTTCGCGCTGGCTGCTGAAACCGCAGTGGAGATCGGTGCGCCTTACGTGTGCTTCTCGCAGAGCGGCGGCGCGCGCATGCAGGAAGGCCTGTTCTCGCTGATGCAGATGGCCAAGACCTCGGCCGCGCTGGGCAAGCTGCGCGAAGCTGGCCTGCCGTACATCTCGGTGCTGACCCACCCGACCACCGGTGGCGTGTCGGCCTCCTTCGCAATGCTGGGCGACATCAACATCGCCGAACCGCAGGCGCTGATCGGCTTTGCCGGCCCGCGCGTGATCGAGCAGACCGTGCGCGAGAAGCTGCCGGAAGGCTTCCAGCGTTCGGAGTTCCTGCTGGAGCACGGTGCCATCGACCAGATCTGCGACCGCCGCGAGATGCGTGACCGCCTGTCCGATCTGCTGGCCATGCTGGGTCGCCAGCCGGCGCCGGAGGTGGCTTGATGGGAGGCCGCAAGTACTTCGGCACTGACGGCATCCGCGGACGGGTCGGCCAGGGCGTGATCTCGGCGGACTTCGTGCTGCGGCTGGGCAATGCCCTGGGCCGTGTCCTGGTGGCCCAGCGCGGCCAGGACGGGCGCCGACCGATCGTGGTGATCGGCAAGGACACCCGCATTTCCGGCTACATGTTCGAGGCGGCGCTGGAGGCCGGCCTGGTCGCTGCCGGTGCCGATGTGCAGCTGCTGGGACCGATGCCGACGCCGGCAGTGGCGTTCCTGACCCGCACGCTGGGCGTGGACGCCGGCATCGTCATCAGTGCCTCGCACAATCCGCATTACGACAACGGCATCAAGTTCTTCTCCGCCCAGGGCGAGAAGCTCGACGATGCCACCGAACTGGCCCTGGAAGCGGCACTGGACGTTCCGTTCACCACCGTTGAGTCGGAAAAACTGGGCAAGGCATCGCGCGCGCGCGAGGCGGTCGGCCGCTACATCGAGTTCTGCAAGGCCAGCGTGCCGCGCACATTCGACCTGCGTGGCCTGCGCCTGGTGCTGGATTGCGCGCACGGTGCCACCTACCAGATCGCGCCGCTGCTGTTCCGCGAACTGGGTGCCGAGGTGATCGGCATCGGTGCCGAGCCCAATGGCGTGAACATCAACGCCGGCGTCGGTTCCACCCATATCGACAACCTGGCGGCCAAGGTCCGCGAGACGCGTGCCGATCTCGGCATCGCGTTCGACGGTGATGGTGATCGCGTGCTGATGGCTGACGACCAGGGCAACCCGGTGGACGGCGATGACCTGCTGTACATCCTGGCCCGTGCGTGGAAGGCCGAAGGCCGCCTGCGCGGCCCGGTGGTCGGTACGCTGATGAGCAATTACGGCGTGGAGAAGGCGTTCGCCGACCTGCAGATACCGTTCGTGCGCAGCAACGTTGGTGATCGTTACGTGCACCAGGCGCTGGTGGAAGGTGGTGGGGTGCTTGGTGGCGAAGCCTCCGGCCACCTGCTGTGCCTGGACCGGGCCACCACGGGGGATGGCATCGTGAGCGCGCTGCAGTTGCTGGTGGCACTGCGCAACAGCGGCCAGACCCTGCGCCAGGCGCTGAAGGGACTGGAGCGGGTACCACAGAAGACGGTCAACGTGCGGTTGGGCAATGTCTCGGCCAAGGCCACGGTGCAGGCCGACAGCGTGCAGGCCGCGCTGGCGGCCGCGCAGCAGTCGGTGGCCGGTCGCGGTCGCGCGTTCCTGCGCCCGTCCGGTACCGAGCCGGTGGTGCGGGTTACCGTGGAGGCCGATGACGCCACGCTGATGCAGGAAACGCTGGATCGGCTGTCTGCAGCGGTGCGCGAAGCCGCTGCCTGAGGCAGCTGTGCATTGGCCCAAACAAGAACGCCCCGTAAAGTCGGGGCGTTTTTCGTTCAGGCGGCAGGGCTGCGCGAGGCTCACGGCCCCGGCACCATCTTCTTCTGCCGCGCCTTGAAGCCATTGAACAGCGGCGCGATCAGGGGGCTGTAGCTCTGGGCGATGCGCTTGCGCAACCAGCTCGCAGGGCGGTTGCGGATCGCGAAGCGGTAGATGCGTTCCGGATCGCCGCCCACAACGTTGCGGCCGAACGGGTGGGTGGTGTGCAGGTAGCGGAAGCCGTGCTCGCGTGCCACCTCGATGTGGTCCTGGTCGAAATCGCCATAAGGCCAGCACAACGTATCGGACACCTCGCCGAGCTTGTCCCGCAGGACTTCGCGCGAGACTGCCAGATCGTGGCTCAGGCCCGCACGGCGCTGTGCGCGGTCCAGGTCATCGCGGCGCAGCCAGCGGGTGTGGGTATGGGTGTGGCAATGCACTTCGAAGGTGCCGGCGGCGATGGCCGCGCGCGCTTCGCTCCAGCGCATCATCACGTCGTCGCTGCGGTTATGCTCGTAGATCGCCGCTTCGCAGCCGCGGTGGTCCGGCGTGGCAGGCAGCACTGCCCCAGCAAGCCCCGCATGGGGCCGCTCCGAGCCTTCGCCCATCCAGCCGGTGACCACGAACACCACTGCGTGCATGCCGTACTTCTGCAGGATCGGGTGCGCATATACCCAGTTGTCCAGGTAGCCATCGTCGAAGGTGATCACGATCGACTTGCGCGGCACCGGCTTGCCGGCCAGGAAGCCGGCGTACTGGTCCAGTGTCAGCGAAGTCCAGCCGTTGCCGGCCAACCAGGCGATCTGGCTTTCGAAATTCTCCGGTGACACGGTGATCATGCCCGGCGACGGACTGACGTGGTGGTGCATGAGCACCGGTACGGTTCGGGCATCAGCCATGTCCCAGCTCCCTCAGCCACTGGCGGTAGTAGTGTTCGGTGGTCTCACCGTGGCCATCGGGGGTGAACCGGTGCGCGCCGTGCATCCAGTCCCACCCGGCGCGGCCCATCTGCCGCCGCCGTTCCGGATCTTCCACCAGCAGGCGCAGTGCGCCTGTCAGGGCTGCATTGTCGCCCAATCGGGTGAGGATGGCATTGCTGCCATCGACCACCATCTCCGGCACGCCACCCACGCGCGTGGCCACGATCGGCACCCCGACATAGGCGGCCTCCAGGAACACGGTGCCGGCCGCTTCCTTGTGCGAAGCCAGCGCGAAGATGTCGAAGCCGGCCATCAGCCGGCACGCGCCGTCACGATAGCCGAGCAGGTGGACCTGCTGCTGCAGCCCGTGCTCGTCGCGCAGCGCCTGCAGCCGATCCATGACCGGCTGGCCATCGCCGATCACCACCAGATGCAGGTTCGGATGCGTCCTGCACAGCGGCACCATCGCCTGCAGGAGGTCGGCATGACCCTTGGGTTCGCGCAGCACCGCCACGCAGCCGACCACGATGTCCTGTTCGCCGAAGCCGAGCTCGGCGCGCACTTCCGCGCGCACCTCCTGCAGGCATTGCCAGGGATCGGCCTTGCGGATCTCGCTCCAGCGCGGCGGGACTGCCATTGGCGGCACGATGCCGATGTGCTCGGCCGCAATGCCGCGCTCGGCCAGCAGCTGCTTGACGAAGCTGCTGACGGTCAGCACCCGGTGCGGCAGGCCGGTATAGGTCAGCAGCGAGTTGACCGGGCTCATCAGGTGGCGCGAGCGTACTACCAGCGGCGTGCCGCCCAGGCGTGCGCCGGCGGCGGCGATCAACGTGTCACGGCGGCTGGTGGTGTTGACCACATCGTAGCGCTCGCGCCGCACCAGGCGCGAGACTGACCAGATGCCGCGCAGCAGGCGCAGCAGGCCGCCCATGCGCAGGGTGTGCACGGTGAAACCGTCGTCGCGGGCCAGCTTGGCCAGTCGCGCTTCGGGCTGGCACAGCAGCGCCACCTCATGGCCACGCGCGCGCATCACCTGCATGTGGCGAAAGATGTAGATCTCCTGTCCGCCCATTCCCTTGGCGGCTTCGGTGTGCAGGATGCGCAGCGGACGGTTCATGCGGGATCGATCCTTGAAGGTCAGCGGTTGCGGAAGCGGGTCAACGCTTCCCATGCAGTGCGTACGGCAGCCGCATCAGGGGCCTGCTGGGGCAGCGGGAGGTAGTGCCGGTCCAGGGCTGTGGCGTTGCCGAACTTGTCGAACACGTAGATCGCCTCGCCATGGCGTATCGCGCGCTGCGACCAGCTTTCGACCACCAGGGCACGCGGGCCCTGCGGTTCGGCCAGCAGATCCTGGCCGGTGCTGAAGTCGCCCAGTGCGTTCTCGCAGCCCAGGGCATGGCGCATCAGGGTCGGTACCCAGTCCTCATGCGAACTGATGCGTGCTTCGCGGCCGCTGCCCTGGCCGGGCCAGTGCAGCACGAACGGGACCTGCAGCTGGTAGTCGGAGAAGTTGCCGTTGTGGCCCCAATAGTTCAGCTTGAGGTCGTTGAACTCTTCGGCATGGTCGCCGGTGACCAGCACGATGGTGTCCTCGGCCAGGCCCTGTGCGCGCAGGTCGTCCAGCAGCGAGCCGATCAGGCTGTCTGCGTAGTGCACCGCGGTGCGGTAGCGGTTGAGTTCCGGCGTAGGGTCATGCTCCGGGCCGAATTTGAGGAAGTCGATGTCCGCGGCCATCGGCGTCGCCACTGGCGGGTAACCGTCGGGCATGTGGTAGGGCGCGTGGGTGGAGTCGAGGAACACGAAGCCGAACCACGGGCGCTGCGCCGCCTGGCTGGCGCGGATGTCCTGCTGCAGTGCACTGATGATCGCGCGGTCGCGGCCGTCGGACTTCAGTGCCGATGGCCCCTGGTGCAGCTGGTCGCGCACATCGGCGAATGCCGTGCGATCGAATTCCGGGCTGTACAACGGCGCACTGCCGTACAGGTGCAGGTCGTAGCCCTGCTGGCCCAGCACCTGGAACAGCTGCGAGCCGCGCTGCTCGTCGAGCATGCTTGGCCAGTAACCACCGGGCAGGCCGTACAGCAGCCCGAACAGGCCGTAGCGGGTGGCATTGCCGGTGCTGAAGTGGTGGTCGAACACGCGCGCGTCCTGCGCCAGCGCCGACGTGTTGGGCATCAGCTGCGGTGTCAGCACGTCCTGGCGCAGCGATTCCAGCACCACCATCAGCACATTGGGACGATGCGGGTTCTGGCAGCGCAGCGGGTGCAGTGGGTACTGCAGCTGCGCATGCCGCGGGTCGGGCAGGCCGGCCTGCTGCTGGCTGACCACGCCCAGGCGCCGCATGAAGCTCTTGGCGGTGATCGGTTGCGCCCACGGCAGGTAGTTCCACTGCCCGATCACATCGCGGTCGCCGCGGGCGTCGTAGTAGGAGGTGGCGACCTGGCCGCCAGCCATCAGAAGTGCGACCGCTGCCCACGTCTGCAGCACCCGTCGCCGGCGCGGCGCTGCCGGCAGCAGCTTCCAGCACGCCCAGGCCAGCAGGCCTTCGGCGGCAAAGACCGCGGCGACCAGCAGCGCGACCTGCAGCCAGGTCTTCCAGGACAGGGCGACCTGGTCCTGCAGGGCGCCGCCGAACACCATATTGATGACCATGGCGTTGAGGTGGAAGCGGTACAGGGTGAACACCTTGGCGTCGACCAGCAGCAGGCACAGCCACAGGCCCTGCAGGAGAACGGCGCTGATGCTCAGCGTACGGGCAGTGCGTGGCCACAGCCCCAGCAGCAACGGCAGCAGGCCGGCCAGCGCGCCGAACGCGAGCAGGTGGCCGGGCAGGGCGATCGCGAGGTAGGCCAGGCCCGCGCTGCCGCCTGGATTGTCCCGCAGCGGCACGTTGCCCAGTGTGATCGCCGCAGCCAGGGCCGCATTGCCGGCGACGAACAGCGACCACCAGGCCAGCCGGCGCCAACGCCGGGTGGAACCTTCAAGGGCGGGTGCGGCAGGGGCGGCTGCGGACATGGCGGGGCGGATTCAAGGAGCGGGCAAAGGGTCGGGCCCAACGTGACGGAAGCGTTAATCCGCGCGCGGGTCGCGCATTGTATCGGTTTGTTTCTTCGTATCGAGTGGCGTCCCCCGGGCGATCTGGCACAATGTTCAGGCGGGCCATGAATACGCGGGCCCCTAGACCCAATGACAAGCCAGGAATCGCTGTGAGCCAGATCCCCACCCTCGACATCACCCGTTTCGACAGCGACCGCGAGGCCTTCGTGGCCGAGCTGGGCGCGGCCTACCGCCAATGGGGATTCGCGGGCATCCGCAACCACGGCATCCCGCAGGCCGACATCGACGCGGCCTACGATGTCTTCAAGGCCTTCTTCGCCCTGCCGGACGAGGTCAAGCGCAAGTACCACGTGGCTGGCAGCGGCGGCGCCCGCGGCTACACCCCGTTCGGCGTGGAAACCGCCAAGGGCTCCAAGCACTTCGACCTGAAGGAGTTCTGGCACATCGGTCGCGAGATCGCCGATGACTCCAAGTACCGTGACGTGATGGCGCCGAACCTGTGGCCGACCGAGGTCGAGGGCTTCCGTGAGCGCGGCTACGGCCTGTACCAGGCGCTGGACAACCTGGGCTCGCGCGTGCTGTCGGCGCTGGCCCTGCACATTGGCCTGCCGGAGGACTTCTTCGCCGACAAGACCAACTTCGGCAATTCGATCCTGCGCCCGATCCATTACCCGCCGATCACCACCGACGACATTCCGAACGTGCGTGCCGGCGCCCATGGCGACATCAACTTCATCACCCTGCTGGTCGGTGCCAGTGCCGCGGGCCTGGAAGTGCAGTCGCATGATGGTGAGTGGGTGCCGTTCACCTCGGACGCGGACACCATCGTGGTCAACATCGGCGACATGCTGCAGCGCCTGACCAACCATGTGTACCCGTCGACCATCCACCGCGTGGTCAACCCCCCGGGCGAGCTGGCCCGCCAGCCGCGCTACTCGGTGCCGTTCTTCCTGCACCCGAACCCGGATTTCCTGATCGACGTGCTGCCGTCCTGCATCACCCCGGAGAACCCGAGCCGGTACCCGGAGCCGATCACCGCCCACGGCTTCCTCGAGGAACGCCTGCGCGAGATCAAGCTGAAGTAATGAAGAAGCCGCCGAAAGGCGGCTTTTTCATTACGGGTAGCGCAGGGCCATGCCCGGCGAGCGCAGCGGAGGGTGTTCGGCAGGGTTGCACCCTGCACCCGCAGAGGCCAAAGCCAAAGCCAAAGCCAAAGCGGCTCTGGATTTCTGCGCCTTCGACAGTTTCCCGGTGACGGTTGGCAAATCGTGATTTCCGGTAGGTGTCGACCTTGGTCGGCACGGTAGATCCACGCCATGCGTGGTTGAGATCTGTCAGATCGAAGCGGGGTAGG
>NZ_JASJSI010000155.1:118-7956 GCF_030237085.1 Stenotrophomonas maltophilia group sp. Smal32 | reverse complement strand
GCCCTTGATGCGCAGGAAGCCATCGGCGGTGCCCGGGGCGAAGCCCTGCTGGGCCAAGGCCGCAGCGGCCTGCCTCGAGGCGGCCAGGGCCTGAGCCGGGGTACCACCGGCGGCCAGCACGGCAGCGGCTGCCTTCTGCTGGGCGCTGGCGTTGATCGCGGTGCCGGTATCGACGGCGCTGGTCAGGTCGACGTTCAGGCGCTCGGCGAACACCGACGCACCGAACGACAGGTACGGGTTGACGTCGTAGGAGAACGCCACGCCCAGGTCGATCGCCTGCAGCTCGGTCTTGACGCCGTTGTAGCGGCCGACCCAGTCACGGTCGTATTCGGTCTTGAAGCCGAACGGCACGGTCAGCGAGGCGCCGAAGTGCATGTTCTCCTTCTCGCCGAACGGCAGGTGGAAGTAGGCGGCCGGAACCGGGGCGATCATGCCGGCGTCGCCGCCGTTGCCACCGGAAATCGGCGCGCCGTTGCCGTACTGGCCCTGGCCGCGGAACTTGGCGCCGAAGCTGATGGCGCTGACGTCGCCCTGGACCAGGGTGCCGTCGAGCAGGCGCATGGAGGCCGGGTTGGTGGCGATGACCGAGGCGTCACCTTCGGTCGAGGTGGAGCCGGCGAACGCGCGGCCCAGGCCCTTGGCGCTGTTTTCCTTCAGCTGGAAGGCGGCAGCATTGGCATCGGCGGCGGCCAGCGCACCGGCAACGCCGACGGCCAGCAGGGTCAGTCGGGCAATGGTGGAAGCGGTTTGCATCGTAGTTCTCTCTCTCCGGTAAGCGGTGATGGTGCTCTGAGTGCGCCTGCGCCCGGCAGGCCCGGAGGCCCGTCGAAGCGCGCCGGATTCCCCTCCCGACATACGACGCCGTATGCGAGTATTACCCAGAGCCGTTAATGAAACAATAACGGCGCAGGCGGTTTTTTCGTCTCAAAAGCTGAACAGGACAATCCCCGTCGCAAGCGCCCGCACGCTAGGCTAGTGCCATGTTCGTCTCCCTCCCGTCGCGCAAGAAGGCGGCCCTGCGCTGGGCCACACCCGTGCTGTTTGCGGCACTGTGGCTGGCGTTCCTGTGGTCGATCTCGCGCCCGGACGATGCCCGCGGCAGCCTCTGGCTGGACTGGGGCGCCCTGTCCACCGGCCTGACCCACCCGCTCGACTGGTGGGCGACGCTGCAGGACGGCAGCGTGCTTCGCCTGTTCACCGCCCTGTTCCTGCACGCGGACTGGTCGCACCTGCTGGGCAATCTGGTGTTCCTGCTGATCTTCGGCCTGCCGGCCGAGCGGGTGCTGGGCCCGTGGCGGCTGCTGCTGCTGTTCCTGGTCGGCGGCGCGGTATCGAACCTGGTGGCGATCTACACCATGGGCAGCCCGGACCAGATCATCATCGGCGCCAGCGGCGCGGTGTCGGCGCTGATCGGCGCCTACCTGGCCCTGTTCCCGGGTGCGCGGCTGGGCGTGGTGATCCCGCTTGGCCTGTTCCTGGAGTTCGTGCGTGCCCCGGCCTACCTGCTGATCGGCGTGTGGGCCGCGCTGCAGGTGGTGTTCGCCCATATCGGCCCGAGCTTCGGCATGGTGGCCTGGTGGGCCCACATCGGCGGCTTCGTGTTTGGCCTGGTGTATGGCGTGTACGTGCGCGCTGCGATCGCGCGCCGGCTGCGCAAGCGGCACGGGTTCTGACCGCCCGGTAGTGCCGGCCGCTGCCCGGCATTTGTTTTCTTCTTCCGCCCTTGGGCCGGCGCCGGGCATGGCCCGGCGCTACCGTCAGGGCTTGGCCGGCGCCGGGGCCGGTGCGGGCTTTGCTTCCGGCTTTGGCTCGGCCTTCGTTTCCGGCTTCGCCGCAGCGGCCTTCGCGGCCTTGGCCGCATCTGCCTTGGCCGCTTCGGCCTTCAACCGTGCAGCTACCGAACCGGGATTCTTCAGTTCGGCCAGCGCATCGTTGATCGGGCCGTCGCCCGGCAGCACCGCGCCGGCGTGGTAGCCCTCGGTGCCTTCGTCGTCGCCGCGCAGGTGGCCCGGGAGGGTCGCTTCGCTGTAATCGCTCAGGCTGGCCGGCAGCGCATCGTCGGCCGGCGTCGGGGCGGGTTTCAACTCAACGTCCGGCACGATGCCGGTGGCCTGGATCGACTTGCCGCTGGGCGTGTAATAGCGCGCCGTGGTCAGCTTCACCGAATCCCCGTTGTCCAGCGGCAGCACGGTCTGCACCGAGCCCTTGCCGAAGGTGCGGCTGCCGACCACGCGTGCGCGCTTGTTGTCGCGCAGCGCGCCGGCCAGCACTTCCGAGGCACTGGCCGAGCCGGCATCGGCCAGTACCACCACCGGTGCGCCCTTCAGCAGGTCGCCCGGGGTCGCGTCGAATCGGGCATCGCTGATGCTGATGCGGCCACGGGTACTGACGATGTTGCCCTTGTCGAGCAGATCGTCGGCCACCTGCACGGCGGCCGTCAGCAGGCCACCCGGGTTGCTGCGCAGGTCCAGCACCAGGCCCTTGAGCTGGCCACCGGACTGCTTCTGCAGCTGCTGCACGTGCTTCTGGAAGTCCGAACCGGTATCGGCCTGGAAGGTGCTGAGGCGGATGTAGCCATAGCCCGGCTCCAGCAGACGGCTGCGCACGCTGGTCACGCGGATGGTCTGGCGGGTGAGGCTGACATCGAACGGCTTCGGCTTGCCGTCGCGCACGATGGTCAGCACCACCTTGCTGCCGGCCGGGCCACGCAGCGGTTCGCTGGCATCGATCGCGCTGATCGGCTTGCCGTCGATGGCAATGATCAGGTCGCCGGCGAGGATGCCGGCCTTGGCCGCCGGCGTGTCGTCGATCGGCGAAATCACCTTCATGCTGGCGTTGTCCGGCTGCTGCTGCAGCTCCACGCCGATGCCCTCGTAGGCGCCGTTGGCCTGTTCGTCGAAGGCCTGCGCGTCTTCCTTGTTGAAGTAGGTGCTGTGCGGATCAAGGTCGAGCAGCAGGCCACGCACGGCCGACTGCATCAGCTTCTTGTCATCGACCGGGTCGACATAGGCGGCACGCACCGCGTTGTACACGGCCACGAAGCGGCGGATGTCCTCCAGCGGCACCTTCGAGGTCACCGCCTCCTCGCTGTTCGCTGCCTGCCCGCTGGTTTCCTGGCTGGGGGCGGGCGCGGTCTGCTGCGCCCAGGACAGCGCCGGCAACAGGGCCAGCAAGAGGGTGGCGGTACGGGCTGCGCGCATGGATCACTCCTGTCGACGTTGGCATCGTGCCCAAGGCACATGCGTCGATTATGCGCGAAGCACAGCTAAATTCCCGTTGAATCCGCCCTGCACGCGGAGGCGCTGGATTCAGCGCCGCTGCAGCCAGCTGTCGGGGTTCACCGGCTGCCCGCCACGGCGCAGCTCGAAGTACAGCGCGGTGACGCCCTGGCCGCCGGAATTGCCGACCTTGGCCACCGCATCGCCACGGCTGACCCGCGCGCCGGCATCCTTCAGCAGGGTGTCGTTGTGTGCGTACAGGCTCATGTAGCCGTTGCCGTGATCGACAATCAGGATCATGCCGTAGCCGGTCATCCAGTCGGAAAACACCACGGTGCCGTCGGCCACGGCAGTGACGGTGCTGCCGGCGGGCGCGCCGATCAGCACACCGCTGCTGGTGCGGCCGTCGGGCAGCTTTCCGCCGTAGCGGGCCAGCAGGTTGCCCGACAACGGCCAGCCCAGGCCACCGACCTTCGGCGCCGGCGCAGAGGCCACGGCAGGCGGGACCTTGGTGGGCGGCGGTGGCGGACGGCCCTGCGCGGCGGCCTGGCGTGCGGCACGCTCGGCAGCAGCCTTTTCAGCGGCTGCTCGACGCGCGGCGGCGCGGCGCTCGGCTTCGGCCCGGGCCGCGGCGGCACGCAGGTTCGCCAGCAGCGTTTCCAGTGCCTTGGCATCCTGGCCCAGCGCCTGTTCCTTCTCGCGCTGGTCCTTGAAGCGTTCGTCCAGCGAGGCCACCGTCTTTGCGCGATCGCGGCGATCGGCTTCCAGGGCGGCTGCCTGCTGCTTCTGGTCCTGCTGCGCCCCCTGCAGCTTCTGCTTGCGCTCGGCGATCTGCGCCTGCACCGCTTCCAGTTCCTTCAGGTCGGCGGTCAGCGTGGTGATGCGCTGTGCGCGCTCGCGCTGCAGGTAGCGGTGGTAGGCCAGGGCACGGTTGGCATCGGCCACCGTGTCCTGCGACAGCAGCAGCTTCAGCGGTGCGTGGTTGCCCAGCTGATACGCCGCGCGCAACAGCCCGGCCAGTTCGCGGTGCTGCTGGGCCAGGTTGGTCTGCAGGGTGTTGCGGCGCTGTTCGGCTTCGGCCAGGGCGCGGCCCTGCTCGCGCAGCGCGGCTTCCGTCTGCGCAAGGGCACGGCCGGTGCGGGCTACCTTCTCGTCGGCCTCGCGCAGTTGTTGCGAGGCCTGGCCGCGCTGGCCCTCGATCTGCCGTCGCTCCTGCGCCACGCCCTTCAGTTCGGTACGCAGTTTCTGCAGCTTGCGCTCGGTCTCGCGGGTGGTCTGCGCACCGCTGGGCAGCGGCAGGGCCAGCGCCAACGCCAGCCCCAGCAGCAGCCAGCGCCCGCCGCGGGCAGCGGCGATGTGATGTCGGCGTGATGGGAAGACGTTGTCGCGCAAGGGCTTTCCAGTGACTTCAGGCAGTTGCAGGGGGTACCGGGGAATGGTGACATCTCCGCACGCGGCCTGCCAGCCGCACATCCATCGAGGTCGCCATGAAAACTCTTTCCATTCCGCTGCTGTTGGGCGTACTACTGGCCACCGGGCCGGTCTGTGCGCAGGAGAACATCAGCAAGGTCAACGGCAGCATCAGCGCCGACGCCGGCCAACGCTACGGCAAGCTGGATACCGTCAACGGCGGCATCCGCGTCGGCGAAGGCGTCGAGACCGGCAGCATCGACACCGTCAACGGCGGGGTCAAGGTGGCCGACCGTGCACGTACCGGCAAGATTGAAACGGTCAACGGCGGCGTACGCCTGGGCCGCGAGGTGATCGCACACGGCAGCGTCAGCACCGTCAACGGCAGCATCTTCACCGATCGCGGCAGCCAGATCGAAGGCGGTGTCGAGACCGTGAACGGTGGCATCGGCCTGGTCGAAAGCCGCGTCGGCAAGGATGTGGAGACCGTCAACGGTGACATCACCGTCGGCATCGGTTCCCAGGTCAACGGCGGTGTGCACGTGCGCAAGCCGAACTTCAGCGTCTCGCTCACCGCCAGCCGCAAGCCGCGTGTGATCGTCGGCCCGAATGCCGTTGTCAGCGGCCCCCTCCAGTTCGAACGCGAGGTGGTGCTGTACGTGCATCGCACTGCCCGTATCGGGCCGGTTACCGGCGCCGAGCCGATCCCGTTCGACACCGAAACCGCTCCGGCGGACTGAGCGCACCGGACCGCCCGGTTCGGTGATACTCGCTGACACCGGCCGTGCGCGACGTGCGGCCGCCCTTTGTTCTCCAGGAATAGACGATGCCCCGCAAACTCCTCCTGTGCCTGGCCGCCGCGGCCGCGCTCAGTGCCTGCAAAGGCGAAACCACGCCGGCCACCGCGCCGGCCGCCGATACCGCTGCCGCTGCCCCGAAGCCGGCCGCTCACCAGTTCTCCCCGGAGATCAACGCCGGCGACTTCGCCGAGATGGTCAAGACGCTGGCGTCGGATGAATTCGAAGGCCGCGCCCCGGGCAGCAAGGGCGAGGAACTGACGGTCAACTACATCCGCGACCAGATGCAGCGCATCGGTCTGCAGCCGGGCAACGGCGACAGCTGGTTCCAGGACGTGCCGATGACCGAAACCACGGCCGACGCATCGACTGTGCTGAAGATCACCCAGGGTGGCAAGACCACCGAGCTGAAGTTCGGCACCGACATGGTGGTCGGCACCCGTACCGGCCAGGCCGAGGTGAAGGTTGATGCCAGCGATCTGGTGTTCGTCGGCTACGGCGTCGATGCGCCGGAACAGAAGTGGAACGACTATGCCGGCCAGGACTGGAAGGGCAAGACGGTCGTGATGTTCGTCAACGATCCGGGCTTCCACGTCAACGACGCGAAGCTGTTCGACGGCAAGCGCATGACCTACTACGGCCGCTGGACGTACAAGTTCGAGGAAGCCGCCCGCAAGGGCGCCGCTGCCGCGCTGATCGTGCACGACACCGCCGGCGCGTCCTACGGCTGGGATGTGGTGAAGAACTCCTGGGCCGGACCGCAGTACGACCTGCCGGCCAAGGATGACCCGGAAGCCCGTATTCCGGTACAGGGCTGGCTGAGTGCCGACGCCGCCAAGGCGCTGTTTGCCGGTGCCGGCCTGGACCTGGCGCAGGCTTACAAGGATGCGAGCAAGCGCGGCTTCAAGCCGGTGCCGCTGAAGGCCACCGCCGCGGTCGACCTGAAGAGCCAGATCGCGCAGAAGCAGTCGCGCAACGTGGTGGGCGTGCTGCCGGGCAGCAAGCGTGCCGACGAGGCCGTGCTGTACATGGCGCACTGGGACCACCTGGGCAAGCACGAGGGTGAAACCGGCGACAACATCTACAACGGTGCGGTCGACAACGCGACCGGCGTGGCGGGCATCCTTGAGGTGGCCGAAGCAATGGCCCACCAGGATCCGAAGCCGGAACGTTCGGTGGTGTTCCTGGCAGTGACCCTGGAAGAGTCCGGCCTGCTGGGTTCGAAGTACTACGTCTCCCACCCGACCTTCCCGCTGGACAAGATCGCCGGTGTGATCAACATTGATGCGATGTCGGTGGCCGGCCGAGCCAAGGACGTGACCGTCACCGGCTTCGGCAGCTCGGAACTGGAAGACATCCTCAAGCCGCTGGCTGCGGCCCAGGGCCGTACCCTGCACGGTGAGACTTCGGTGCAGAGCGGCTTCTACTTCCGTTCGGACCATTTCAACTTCGCCAAGGCCGGCGTGCCGGCACTGTACGCCGATGGTGGCGAGGACCTGCGCGAGGGCGGCGTGGACGCCGGCCGCAAGGCCGCGGCCGACTATGGTGCCAACCGTTACCACGGCCCGAAGGACGAGTTCGATGCGTCCACCTGGAAGCTGGACGGTACGGTCGAAGACCTGCAGTTGATGTACGGCGTCGGCAAGGAGCTGGCCGGTGGTGATCGTTGGCCGAACTGGTATGCAGGCAACCCGTTCAAGGCGGCCCGCGATGCGATGATGAAGGACAAGGCTTCGGCCAAGTAAGGGCGAGCCCTGCTCGACTGAACATCGTTGAGGTTCAAGCGGCGCCCCACGGGGCGCCGCTTTTTTTTGCGTGCTGTCGGCGGCTCATCCACGGCGGGTGTGGATCTACCGGTAGTGCCGGCCGCTGGCCGGCATCGATTGGTAGCGGCCAACCTTGGTTGGCCCCATGCTTCCTCGCGCAGGGTATCCACGCATGGCGTGGATCTACCGGGCGATGTGCCGCCATCGGCTTGCCGGCCAGCGGCCGGCACTACCGGCGTTTCCCGCGCACAAAGAAAAACCCCGCTGCGGCGGCAGCGGGGTTTTGGGTGTAAACCCTGGCGATGACCTACTCTCGCATGGCTTGAGCCACACTACCATCGGCGCAGCTGCGTTTCACTTCCGAGTTCGGGATGGGATCGGGTGGTTCCACAGCGCTAATTTCACCAGGGAGACGGTTGCAGCAGCGCTTGCAGCGCCAGCTTCGCGATCTTGCCCTTGGGGCGGAAGCCACCCGGAAAATGCAGTGCCTTCACTTAATAAGAAAAACCCCGCTGCGTGAGCAGCGGGGTTTTGGGTGTAAACCCTGGCGATGACCTACTCTCGCATGGCTTGAGCCACACTACCATCGGCGCAGCTGCGTTTCACTTCCGAGTTCGGGATGGGATCGGGTGGTTCCACAGCGCTAA
>NZ_JASJSI010000154.1:0-8089 GCF_030237085.1 Stenotrophomonas maltophilia group sp. Smal32 | reverse complement strand
GCACTGGGGCCGTTTGCTGACCGCGCCGCCGCCACCAGCGCGCAGGGCAACGCCGGCAACGTCATCAGTCAGGTACGCCTGCGCGAACAGCCTGCCGCCAGCGGCAGCGCCCGCTACCGGGTGATGCTGCCGGCCGGCGCCAACCGCGAAGAGGCCCAGGCCACGGTCAAGCGCATCGTCGCCGCCGGCCTGAGCGACTACTACATCATCAGCCAGGGCGAGGACATCAACGCCGTGGCGCTGGGCCAGTACCGCAACCGCGAAGGCGCCGAGCGGCGCATGGCTGCCGTGCAGGCTGCCGGCTTCCAGCCGCGCCTGGTGGCCAGCGGCGACGCCGGCCAGTGGTGGCTGGAGGGGCAGCTGGCGGCGGGCACGCAGCCGGCCCAGGCCCAGCAGCGCAGCGGCGCGGCACAGAGCCGGTCGCTGGAATGCGCAAGGTTGCGCTAGAATTCCCGGACCGCGGCGCTGCCGCCGGTGATGCACCCATGCCGCTTTAGCTCAGTTGGTAGAGCAACTGTCTTGTAAACAGTAGGTCATCCGTTCGATTCGGATAAGCGGCACCATCCCCTATGAGTCGGCGTCTCTTTGCGCTGCTCCAGGCACTCGCCCGGCGGTTCGAAGGACGGAAGATCCGCTGTCTCGACAGCCCTACCTTGAGAATGATGGTCCATCCTGCGCATGAACCTGCTGCGCTGGTGGCTGTTCAGGATTTGCGGCCAACGCTTCAGCGCGATGAAGGGACTCTGCTTCGGGCGAGCGAAGCGCGTCCATCGTATTCATGGCTCCGCGGCGTTGGGCAGGATCGTCCATCGCTCCCTCGACGATGAATACTTTCTCGCCACGTGCAAGGGACTCTGTCGGGTTGTTCAGTACAACGTGGTCAACTCTTGAAAACCCTTGCTCCTTCGCGAGCACCAACAGACTCGCGGACATGCGCTGGCTCGACTCATCCCACTGCTTCCCGCTCTCGGCGTCCAGGCGTTCCACACCCGCTCTTATCTGCATGTAGAGAGAGCGGTCAGCGTTGCCGAGTTCAGCTACAGAGGAAGCTGTTCGCTGCACTGAGAGTGAGTCGTCGGCGACCACGGCGACTCTCTCGCCAGCCGAAGTGCGCTCGGCGTCAAATTCTGGCTCGGGCCTACGTCGACGCTGCGTGGGTGCTATGTGCTGATCCTAGTGCGCGCCATAGTAAAGCTCGTATGTCGCATGAGGACCCACAGAAGGAGCCTCCGTTTTGAACACCTCAGCGATCTGTCCAAGCGCCTGGTTTCGATTGATCCGCCCGGCCTGGAGTTCAACGGCAATGACTCCATACTGTTGCGGTCGATTACCCGTACCCGACACGCCAATGTCCGGTCCACCGGCCGCAATGAGTTCACGCTGGACCTGGACATTACTGAGCGTCGCAGCGGCTTCTCCGCGTAGCAGGGTGTTTACATAGGATTGCTTGGACGTCCGATCTGGTTGCTCGGTGAAGAGATGATGCCCAACTTCATGAGAAAGAGAACGTGCGATTCTGGGGCCCTGCCCGATGGCGTTCTCGTCAATGACGATCTTCACACCGGGAATAAGATAGGTGCCGCCACCGGCTGGCCCCCATTCGACACCCAGGTTGTCGTGATCAGCCTGTGCAAGACCCGCTCGAAGTGTTGGGGATTTGGTCAGAAGCGGTGCCAGCGAGGGATCAACCAAAGGCGAAGCCGGACGACGTGTTGCCCCTGGTCGGCCACTCTCCTGCGGCTGTGACAGTGCAGATTCTTCAGTACGCTCCATGGTGCGGCTCTTTCGCAATGACAGGGATCAGCGCTGACTGATCGATACGTAGGTCAGCGTCTTGTGGTCAAGGGAGAGCCCGAGTACAACCTTGGCACTGTTCACCTGAGCAGACCAGTAAGGGCGGGAATCAGGCGCATCCGGGTGGGGTGGATACATGGCGGATTCCTCCCAGATGATTTCTTCGAGCGCGATGCTCGGTGGTGCGACCTCAAAGATCAATGTCGCGTGCGTAGGATCGTCGGCAGGACTTCTCAGCGTGATGTTCTGGATACCAAGTCCGCCCAGCATGCCGCGTTCTGCGGTCCGCTCGTCCCTCAAGCCTTGTCGAGTTGGCTCTCCCAGGTGCGTGTGGAGCTGTTCATTCAATGCGTCGACATCATCAAAACGCAACTTGGTCAAACGCTCGATATCGTTCTTGAACCGCTCCATACCAGTTTCACTCCCTGATTCGACGGGCCGTTTTTGATTCAGATGATCTGATGGGGGCGGCGGCGCGGCGCTCGTACATGCTGCCAGCACAAGCGCCGGAACAGCGATCGCGAGGCGACGACGCACTGCTATCCAGAGGTGGCGCCGAAGTCCACGTTCTGATGAAGAAGCGCATTTCTCGACCCATGCATTCATGAAAGCATCTCGCGCGCCAATGTCACACTCTTGAATCTAGCACAGCATTTTGTGAGCGCGGATCGGGTACGAGTGAACAATGAGCTGCTGAAAGCGCACCCGATTCCACTTTCCAATCTGAAAAGACGGGGCGTCGGCTGCGAGGGAGGGAGTGCCAGACGGGAGGCCGAGCACAGCTCCATGCGTGCATTCCCGATAGTTGAAAGACTGTAGCCAGTAGGCTACAGTCCTCCATGAAGATCCAGCGTACCCGTCAGTTCGCGACATGGATTGACGCTCTCAAGGACGTAACCGCACGCGCTCGCATCCTGGCCCGTATCGGTCGGCTCGCTGAAGGCCATCCCGGTGATCACCGCTATCTGGCGGATGGCGTTTCTGAATTGCGTATCGATGCAGGACCGGGTTACCGCGTTTACTACACCCAGCGCGGCAGGCAGTTGGTGATTCTCCTGGTTGGAGGCGACAAGGGTTCGCAGCGGCGCGATATCGAGAAGGCCAGGGAGATTGCGCGTGCCCTGTGAGCGTGGAACTGGCTGTCGACGAAACGACTCAATACCGAAGTACCGGAGCTGTCCCATCATGGCCATCAAGAGAAAAGTCGAACTCAAATCATTTGATGTGGCCGAGCATCTTCGGACGCCGGAGGAAATGGCGGCTTATCTCGACGCCTGCATCGAAGAAAGCGACGGCGATTCTGCCTTCATCGCCAAGGCGCTCGGCGATATCGCCCGCGCTCAGGGGATGAGCAAGGTTGCGCGTGCGGCGGGTTTGTCGCGCGAGAGTCTGTACCGCGCACTGTCGGGCGAGCGCAGCCCCGATTTCGCCACCATCCTGAAGGTAACCCGGGCCCTGGGTGTGCGATTGCATGCCAGCGCTGTGTAAAGCATCAGGGCATTTCGCTCAAGCTCGGCGATCTCAGAAAGTCTGGCGCGGACAGGTTCAATCAAACCGGATGATGCGGATCAACCCTCTTGTCGACGATCCGTCTCCGAAGGCGGCCACCGTGCCACAGCGGAATACCTCTTTCGCACCGTCATGGTTGACGAATGAGATCGTGCAGTGTGCCCGCGTGCCCGCGTGCCCGGCGCGATGCGGGTGATGGCGCGATCATTCAGCACGAAGCTGTACCACATGAGTTCAGGGCTTATCGAAAGCGCGATGGGGCGCGCGGTGGCGGCGATCATCTCGGCAGCAGCGCCGCCGCGCGAATCCACTTCGTCCAGCCGCAGCTCAACGAGAACAGGTTTCAGGTTTGGATAGGGTGTGCTCATGCCAGCAGCGGTTCCGCCTGATTCGATAGCCGGGGTGGCGATGCGTTGAACCTGTGCGTTGGGAATCCCACTGTTCTGCATTATTGAGCCCCCTGCACCTGCAACGCCACATACTCCGCCAGTCCCCGGCAGGCCAGCATCAGCCCTTCGCGCACGCCGTCGCCGATATCGTCCTTCTCTTCCCCATCCACGCGCACGCGCTCATTGGCGTGGTACAGCTCCAGCAGCGACACCAGGCCCACGGCGGCGCGATCCCTGCGTGCGGCGGCCACGGCGTGGCCGGGCGTGCTGGATGGCCCCTGCCACGGCTGTCCGTCGGCGGCATCTCCGGCCTGGATGCGGCGCAGGCAGACGGGCAGGTTGATCGGCGCGGGCGCATCGTTGGCGGCGGCAAAGGCGGCTTCCAACGGCTGCGCCAGTTCGAGCGGCAGATGCAGGGCGGCGTCGCCCAGCGTGGCGGTCAGATAGGGGTAGAGCGTCTTGGACATGCGGGCATCCTCGTCAGGCACAGAGGCGCCGCCACGATAGGGTGGCGGGCGATGCGTGGCTTCCAAGACCGGAGATCGATGAGCCGGCGGGCACAGGGCCCCCACGCACCGCCCGCCGTAGACCGGCGAACGGATTGCCAGCCGGCGCCGCTCCTGGGAGGACGACGCCGGCTGGCAAGCGTATACAGCTTCAATCAAACGGGCTTGGAAGACCCGGCCACCTCTGCAGGTGGCGATTCATCATGCGCACGCCAAACCCCCGTCTGCCAGTCGATTGTTTCGATGGCATCGGGTGATCTGAAAGGAAAAATGAATTATCGCGATTGGCCTGTTCCCGCCGCTGCGATGCCGAAACCGACATATCGCGCAGTGCCATCATCCGCTGGAGATCGGTAGGTCTCAGCGCGGTTGCGAGGCCTGGCAAGGCCTACCAAGTGAAGCTGGCTTAACAGCCCAGGTAGAGCGCCACGGCCACCATAGCAAACACAACCCCCAGAACGCGCACCCGGATATTGATTCTCCTCACACACCGCTCCCGACTTCTCACCGCATACTTCGGGCACATACCTTTCAGGACCCGCCCATGCGTCGCCACGCCCTGCCGCTCACCGTCGCACTGTTGTCCACCGCGTTCGCAGTCCCGGCCATGGCCGCCGTGCCGTTCTTCAACGCCAGCTGCCCGGGCGGCATCGATGTGCACGCCGATGAGGGCGGGCCGGTCTACGTGCAGGGCCGCGAGACGGCGTTGAAGCGCTTCAACGACCGCTATTTCGAAGCACGCGATGCCAACAGCGGCATCACCCTGTCGATCAGCCGCAACGATGACGGCTCGCCGCAGGTCAGCTACACCGGCCGGGGCGGCGCCAATGGCATCTGCCAGGTCAGTAGCAGTGGTGCGCCCGCGCCCGCCGCAAACAGCGCGCGCCCTCGCGATGGCGCTGCCGGGGACGCCGCGCTACCGCGCGAAGTCACCTGCGAATCCACCGGCCAGCAGCAGGTATCGTGCGATCTGAATACCCGTGGCAACGTGGAAATCGTGCGCCAGCTCAGCCACACCCGCTGCGAACAAGGCCAGAACTGGGGCCTGTCGCGGCATTCGGTGTGGGTGAATGGTGGCTGCCGTGCGGTCTTCCGCAATGTGTCCAAGGCGGCCAACAGCGCGGCGCCGGGCGATACCGCGCTGGGTTCCTGCAATATGAGCAAGGGCGCGCAGGGCACGCTGGTCACCCAGATGCCGGTGGGCAGCGATTACCAGGAACTGATCATCGATTATCCGGATGGCCGCTTCCTGTGCATGATGCGCAACAACGGCCAGGTGCAGAGCGTGACGCCACTGCGCCGACGCTGACGGCAGTACGAGCAGCGCTGCTGAAGGGGAGCATCACGGAGGGCAGTGCGGTCGCCTGCCCTGCTGCACCGCCGCGAGTGGTGTCACACAGCTCTGGCTAGACTGTGCTTCTTTTTCCCCCGCAGGAGGCACCCATGGCCCATCCCATTTCCGTATCGTTGATTGGCGTACCCACCGACGTGGGTGCCGGCCATCGCGGTGCTCGGCTGGGGCCGGAAGCGCTGCGCGTGGCGGGCCTGCCGGAGGCGCTGGAAGCGCGTGGCGTGGACGTGCGCGACCTGGGCAACCTGGATGACCCGCGCAACCCGTGGACCGCGCCGGTGGAAGGCTATCGCCACCTGGATGAAGTGGTGGCGTGGAACCACGCGCTGATGGAAGCCAGCTACGCCGAACTGCAGGCCGGCCGCATGCCCATCATGCTCGGTGGCGACCACTGCCTGGGCATCGGTTCGATCACTGCCGTGGCGCGCTGGTGCCGCGAGCAGGGCAAGACCCTGCGCGTGCTGTGGCTGGATGCGCATTCGGACTTCAACACCAGCGACGTGACCCCGTCGGGCAACATCCACGGCATGCCGGTGGCCTGCCTGTGTGGTCTCGGCCCGGATGCGCTGACCCGCCTGGGTGGCAGCGCGCCGGCGATCACCCCGGCGCAGATGCACCAGATCGGCATCCGCTCGGTGGACCCGGAAGAAAAGCGCCTGATCAAGACCCACAAGGTGGATGTCTATGACATGCGCTACATCGACGAGAACGGCATGAAGCGAGCGGTGGAAGCGGCGCTGGCCGGCATCGACGAAAACACCCACCTGCATGTCAGCTTCGATGTGGACTTCCTCGACCCGAGCATCGCCCCGGGCGTGGGCACCACGGTGCCGGGTGGGGTGAACTACCGCGAGGCGCAGCTGGTGATGGAGATGATCGCCGACACCGGGCGCATGGGTTCGCTGGACATCGTCGAGCTCAACCCCTTGCTGGACAAGCAGAACGCCACCGCCGAACTGGCCGTGGACCTGGTCGAAAGCCTGTTCGGCAAGTCCACCCTGATGCGTGACTGAGCTCTCCGCCTGAACGGATCTGTGATCCGTTCACACCCGCTCCACGCCCCTGCCGCCAGATTGCACTTCACGCGGCGGCAGTGGCATTGGCTCCTTCCGCCGAGCGACCGAACCCCATCCGCGAATGAAGCGGTATAGCGGCGAACCCAAGGAGAAGCCCATGAAGCGCGTAGTTGCCCTGATGCTGTTGTCGATGTTCTCGGTGGCCCTGCTGGCCGGTTGCAACACCGTTGCCGGTGCCGGCAAGGACGTGCAGAAGGCTGGCGAAAAGGTTGAGGATGCCGCCAAGGGCCGTTGAGCCTGAAGTGGAACGGAAAGAAAAAAGGCCGGGGATCTCCCCGGCCTTTTCTGTTGCGCGTTTTCTCCAGCGCACGTGTCGAAGCGTAGTGAACCATTCAAGCAGGTGAGCATCCATTTCATTGCCGGTTGACCAGCACTCAACAGCCGCTGCGCGATGCTGGAGCCACGGTAAGAACGCCGTTGCAGCCAAGGATTCCCAGCAATGAACAAAGACATCATTTCCGGCAAGTGGTCGCAGCTGAAGGGCAAGGCCCAGGCCAAGTGGGGCGATCTGACCAACGACGATTTCGATGTGGCCGAGGGCAATGCCGAGTACCTGGCCGGTCGCCTGCAGGAACGTTATGGCTGGGCCAAGGACCGCGCCGAGAAGGAAGTGCGTGAGTTCCAGGACAGCGTGAGCAAGGACTACCCGGACTACAAGTAAGCGCGACGGTTTCCCCCACAACACAACGCCCGCACCGAGAGGTTGCGGGCGTTGTGTTGTCTGGGCGCGAGGATCAGCGTGCCGGCGGGTCGGGCACGTAGCGGTTCGGGAAGGCCTGCGGTTCGCGCGGCAGGCGCGAGGGTGCATCGACCAGGATGCCGCGCGCACGCAGGTTGCGGGCGCTGTCGTAGCGCAGCTGCAGCACCTGGGCCGGACTGCGGCTGGCGCGCTCGAAGTCGGTATCGCGTACCGAGGACTGTTCGCGTGCGCCGTGGCCGGTCCCCAACGCAGGGGCCTGCGACTTGCTGGCATAGCCCTCGATGCGGCTGGCACTGGCATCGGCGGCAGCCTCAGCCTGCGCGGCCGGCGCCGGCAGCGGCACGCCACGGCGCAGGATCGGCTCCGGACGCCAGCGGCGCGCCTCCTCGAACACCGCAACGCCGACCACGCCGATGTTGTCCGGGCGGCCGGTGCGGCTGGCATAACTGCCGCTGGGGCTGCTGAACACGAACTGCGCCACTTCGTCCTGGCTCTTGCGCCAGCCGGTGATGTCGGCGCGCTGGCCGGGGTTGAGCACGTAGCCGGTCTGCGAAGGATCGGCATCCTCGCCGGAGATGGCGTTGATGCCGTCTACCGACAGCACCACCAGCACCCGGCGCGGGCTGTCGTTGTACAGGCGCACGGCGTAGCGGTGGCCGCGCTCGCCGGCCACCCAGCGCTGGCCTTCGGCGGGGTAGCTGCGCAATTCGGTGCCACGGTCGCGGTCGACCAGGGCCATGCGCACCGGGCCACCTTCATACATC
>NZ_JASJSI010000153.1:0-8106 GCF_030237085.1 Stenotrophomonas maltophilia group sp. Smal32 | reverse complement strand
TGGGGGCTCGATGGCGCCATCCATGGCGCCAACGGTCCTGCCCACCCACACCGCCCCGCCTCTGACAGATTCCCGCGGCTGTTGGCAACTGCGGCCGTTGTTCCGCACGGCTGTTGGTAGGTGTCGACCTTGGTCGACACGATTTTTCTGTCAGATATCGAATGAGTCATCCACGCATGGCGTGGATCTACCGTGTCGACCAAGGTCGACACCGACCAGAACAATATGTCGTTCCGACAGGTCGCGGGAAACTGTCGAAGGCGGGGTGGGTCCGGTTGCGGGAGTGTCCGCGGCATGGATGCCGCGGCCAAGCCCCCAGGGATGGGTTTACGGCGTCTCCCGCAACCGGATCCGCCCCGCCATTCCCCAGTAGCCCAGCTTTTGACGTTGACGTTGATTCTGCAGGTGCATGGCTGCAAGCCCTGCAGAACAAAACCCCACCCCCTACCAAGGTAGGGCGGCCCGCACGCCAGCGCCGGACTATCCTCGAACCCATGACTTTGTCTGGGAGGGCTGCGTCATGAACTACGAGGAAACCTACCGTCGCTCGATCGACGAGCCGGATGCCTTCTGGGGCGAGGAAGCCAAGCGCATCCATTGGCACAAACCGCCGCAGCAGGTGCTCGACTACAGCAACCCGCCATTCCGGCGCTGGTTCGTCGGCGGCGAAACCAATCTCTGCTACAACGCCGTCGACCGCCACCTGGCCGAGCGCGCTGACCAGCTCGCGCTGGTCGCCATCTCCACCGAGACCAACAGCACACGCGAGATCACCTATCGCCAGCTGTACCGCGAAGTGAACGACTTCGCCGCAGTGCTCAAGCACCTCGGTGTCGGCCACGGTGACCGCGTGGTGATCTACATGCCGAACATGGCCGAAGCCGTGTTCGCGATGCTGGCCTGCGCGCGCATCGGTGCGGTGCACTCGGTGGTGTTTGGTGGCTTCGCCGCGCACAACCTGGCGCTGCGCATCGACGACGCCAAGCCCAAGCTGCTGATCGCGGCCGATGCCGGCATGCGCGGTGGCAAGCTGATTCCGTACAAGCCGATGGTCGACGCCGCCTGCGCCGAAGCGGCCTCGCCACCACCGCACGTGCTGATCGTGTCGCGCGGACTGGACGCAGCCGAACCGCGCGTGCCGGGGCGTGACGTGGAGTACGCCACGCTGCGCGCGCAGATCGGCGAGGTCGATGTACCGGTGCAGTGGCTGGAAGCGAGCGAGCCGAGTTACCTGCTGTATACCTCCGGCACCACCGGCAAGCCGAAGGGCGTGCAGCGTGATGTCGGTGGCTATGCGGTGGCGATGGCGCAGTCGATGGAAACCGTGTTCGACTGCAAGCCAGGGCAGGTGATGTTTTCCACCTCCGATGTCGGCTGGGCCGTCGGCCATTCCTACAACGTCTACGGCCCGTTGATCGGTGGCTGCACCTCGCTGCTGTACGAAGGGCTGCCGACCAATCCCGATCCGGGCATCTGGTGGGCGCTGTGCGAGCAGTACAACGTGCGTACGATGTTCTCTTCGCCTACCGCCATCCGCGTGCTGAAGAAGCACGACGCGGACTTCATCCACCGGCATGACCTGGGCGCACTGAAGTACCTGTTCCTGGCCGGCGAGCCACTGGACGAACCCACCGCGCACTGGATCAGTGAGGCGCTGGGCAAGCCGATCATCGACAACTACTGGCAGACCGAAACCGGCTGGCCGGCGCTGACCCTGCTGCCGGGCCTGGAAATGAAGCCGGTGCGCTTCGGTTCACCCGGTTTCCCCAATCTCGGTTACCGGATGAAGGTGATCGACGAGAACACCGGCGAGGAAGTCGCGCCGGGGCAGAAGGGCGTGCTGGTGGTGTCGCCACCGTTGCCGCCGGGTTGCATGAGCACCGTGTGGAACGATGACAGCCGCTTCCTGCAGAGCTACTTCAGCCACTTCAAGGAACTGTTGTACAGCTCGCTGGACTGGGCGATCCGCGACGACGATGGCTACACCTTCATCCTGGGGCGCACTGATGATGTGATCAACGTGGCCGGGCATCGCCTCGGCACGCGTGAGATCGAGGAAGCCATTTCCAGCCATCCGCGCGTGGCCGAGGCGGCGGTGATCGGGGTCAAGGACGAGTTGAAGGGGCAGGTGCCGCTGGTGTTCGTCACCCTCAAGCAGGGGCTCAACGGTGAGGATCCGGCGCCGGTGGTGGCGGAGATGATGGCCACGGTGACCACCTCGCTCGGCGCGGTCGCGCGCCCGGCGCATGTGCATGTGGTCAACGCACTGCCCAAGACCCGGTCGGGCAAGTTGTTGCGGCGCTCGCTGCAGGCGCTGGCCGAGCAGCGTGATCCGGGTGACCTGTCGACGCTGGATGATCCCAGCGCACTGGAGGAGATCCGCCGGGCGCTGGGGCGCTGACCTGCTTCTGTAGAGCCGAGCCGATGCTCGGCTCCGCATGCCTCGCCAAAGCAGCCGAGCATCGGCTCGGCTCTACAGAGGAGGGTGTTGCTGCACCGCAGCTTCCTCCCGGCAACCGGTGCGCTAAGCTCGGCCCCAGGGGAGCGCGCCCGCCAGGGCGCGCAGGTGAAGCGCATCAAGGATTGGGGGGATGCAATGGCATTGCTGCACGCCAAGACGGCTGCTGGCCGTCAGGAAATCGAAGACCGTGGCCGGCGCCTGCCGGCAGCACTGCGCTCGATCCTGCTGATGGTCGATGGCCATCGCGACGACACCGAACTGCGCGGCCTGTTCGAAGGCCTGCGCGCACCGGCCGATGCACTGGAGCAGCTGGAAGTGCAGGGCCTGATCGAAGTGATCGGTGGCAATGCCGAGGTGGCACCGGCACGTGGAATCAGCACCGGCCGCGAACAGGATCCGGCGTTGTACCAGCAGTTGTACGACGCGATGAGCGAGGCGGTGCGGCGCCATCTCGGCCTGAAGGGCTACTTCATGCAGTTGAAGATTGAACGCTGCGCCGATGCACTGGCGTTGGAACGCCTGTGCCCGGAGCTGCTGGCCGCGGTGGGGAAGGCGCGCAGCCCGGCGCTGGCGCAGCGCTGGTGGCAGGAAACCCAGGCGGCGGTGGTGAACGCTGGCAATGAGGTCGTGCAGGCCTGACTCACCGCGTAAAGTGATCGGTTCACTTCCCCACAAGGAGTCCCGCGTGCAGGACGACCACGACGACACCGATACCCCCGGCTGGGACGCGATCAATGCGGCGCTGGCGCCCCTGTATGCCGGGCAGGAGCCGCGTCATTTCGGCACCGCGCTGCCTTACACGCTCGGCGGCCAGGATCCTCTGGATGGCATCAGCGTGTACTGGGTGGATGCGCCGGTACCGCACTGGCACTACATCACCTACGGCTTCTCCGAGCTTTACACCAAGGAGAGCAGTGATGCCGCCGCCAGCGGCTATGGTTTCGAGCTGACCTTCCGCCTCGCTGCCGAAGCCGGTGAACACGCCGGCAGCACGCCGCCGGTGTGGCCGATGAACCTGCTGCAGAACCTGGCGCGCTACGTGTTTGGCAGCGGCAACGTGTTCGAGGATGGTCACCATCTGAATGCCAACGGCCCGATCGCGCTGGAGACCGATACGCGCCTGTGCCACTTGGCCTTCATTGCCGATCCGCAGTTGCCTGCGCGCGACACCGCCAATGGCCACCTGCAGTTCCTGCAACTGGTCGGCCTGACCGACGAAGAGATGGAGGCGGTCAAGCGCTGGTCGACGCGCGGTGTGCTGCAGGCGCTGCAGCCGGCGATGCCGCTGTGGATCAGTGATCTGCACCGTCGCAACCTGCTGGAGGATCCGGCACTGGCAGCCCAGGTGCAGGCCGGCAGCGAGCGCGAGGGCTCCAGCACCGGCATGCTGTTCATCGAGACGTTGGACTGGAGGCAGGAGGCCGGCGTCACCACCCTGGTGCTCGGCGCGGGCCAGGTCGCCAGCGTCTGCGAACTGCTGCCGCTGCGCCTGCGCCACGGAAAGTCGCTGGAACTGGCCAGCCGCGAGCGGCAGTGGGAGTTCATTCCAGCCGGGCGCGGTGACGTGGGCGAAGTGTCGGCCGACAGCGCGCGCTGGGCCCTGGACGAGACGGGGCTGCAGGCCCTGGCAGGCGTGCGTGCCGAACGTGGCATCTACCCGGTGGCGGGAGCGCTGCGCATCGAAGTAGTGCCAACCTACCTGCGCGACGCCAACGGTGAAGTGATTCGCCAGATTGGCTGAGTGTGACGATGGAACTGATGGGGTCAGAGCCGCCTGCGGTGCAGGCGGATCCGACCCCGACTCCGAGGGCGATGGGGTCGGATCCGTTCGCCACGCGAACGGCGTTGACCCCAGATAAGCCTCAGGCCAGGCCTTCGGCCTTCAGCGCGGCCTGCACACCGGCATCGGCGTCCATGCGTGCCTTGTAGGCGGCCAGGTTGTCCAGGCCGGACAGGTCGACCTTGGTGCCGGCGGCCCAGCGCAGGGTGATGTAGAAGTACGGGTCTGCGAAACTGCGGAAGCCGGCCAGCCACGGCTTGTCGGCCAGTTGCTTGTCGGCGGTCTCGAACAGGCCACGCAGGCGCTTGTGTGCGGCGGCGCGGATCGCATCGAACTGGCTTTCGTCGGCGATGAACTTGCCCGGTGCGAACAGCGGCGAGAAGGCCGGGTGCACGTCGGAATTGACGAAGGCCAGCCAGCGGGTGGCTTCGGCACGCTGTCGCGGGCTGCCATCACCGCCGAGGCCGGCCTGCGGGCAGGTGTCGGCGATATAGCCCATGATCGCGGCGTTCTGCAGCAGCACGAAGTCGCCATCGACCAGCGCGGGCACCGCGCCGGCCGGATTGATCTTGAGGAATTCCGGACCCTTCAGGGTGTCCTTGTTCAGCAGTTCGACCTCGAACGGCTGGCCGGTCCACTGCAGGGCGATGTGGTCGGCGGTGGAACAGGCACCGGGCTTGCTGTACAGCTTCATGGGAACTCCAGGTGATGCGGGCGGGAAACGCCCACTATCCCAGAGCCTGCCGGCGGGCGGCAACGCTGCCGCCAGCACGGATCGTTACGACTGCCGCGGCTTGAGGTTCTGCACCTTATAGAAGGTGTGATCGCCGATGGTGGCCACCTGGTAGGCGTTGCGCCAGTTCGGGCTGGCGATGGACAACGCGGCGAAGTGGCTGGCACCGGGCACGATCTCGCGGCGCTCGCCGGCCGGCAGCGCCCAGTTGCGCTCGGCGTCGAAGGCCACGTTCATCGCCTCGCTCCAGGCCGCGTCGTTGCCCAACTGGGTGCCGGGGGAGACGATCGTCGGTGCAAACTGCTTGCGCGCGGTGACCACCTGGCACATCGAGTCGCCCCACAGGCCACTGTCGAGACGGCGCAGGGCGACCTCGGCAACGGCCTGCTGGCCGCGCAGGGTCTGGTCACGGGCTTCCAGGTAAACGGTGGTGCTCAAACACAATGAATCAGCGGCCGGCTGCGGCAACAACTGCGACAGCCAGAGAATCCAGGCCAGTTTCATATAACTCCTTGCTCCGTATGGGCCGCACTCTCCACTTCCGGTCGCGGGGGCGACAGGACGCGGGGTACGACTTGGCGTCATGGGGAGGCGGCCATCGGGGCCGCCCCGTGGGCGGCCCCAAAAGAAACGATCAGTACCGATCGAGGGGGCCGCACCGGCTCACCGGAAACTGGCTGGTGAGCGGAAGATGGCGCAAGGTAGGGGGGGATAGCCGAACGCATCGTGAACCGCTCGGCTTGACATTCAGGTTCAACGGAGGTGACGGAAATCACATTCCGCCCCCCATTCAGGCACTTATCAGAGCGCGGCGGCGACCCGACTGCCCTGGTCGATCGCCCGTTTTGCATCCAGTTCTGCGGCCACATCGGCGCCGCCGACCAACTTCGCGCTGATGCCAGCGGCCTGCAGTTCCGCCTGCAGCGCACGATTCGGTTCCTGCCCGGCGCAGATCACCACCTGATCGACCGGCAGCAGTTGTTCGCTGCCCTCAACGCGGATGCGCAGGCCTTCATCGTCAACACCCAGGTACTCGACGCCGCCGAGCATGCGCACGCCCTTGGCCTTCAGCGTGGCGCGATGGATCCAGCCGGTGGTCTTGCCCAGCCGCGCACCGGGCTTGCCCGGGCTGCGCTGCAGCAGCCACAGCCGGCGCGGCGAGGCCTCTGCCTGCGCCCGCGCCCGCGCCAGGGAGCCGCGGGTCTCAAAGGTACTGTCCACGCCCCATTCGGCCATCCAGCGCTGTGGGTCCAGCGAGGGGGACTCACCGGCGTGGCTGAGGAACTCGCCGACATCGAAGCCAATGCCGCCGGCGCCGATGATCGCTGCATTGGCGCCCACCTCGACCCGGCCCAGCAGCACGTCCAGGTAGCTGACCACCTTGGCGTGGTCGGCGCCGGGGAAGTCGACCCTGCGCGGGGTGATGCCGGTGGCCAGCACCACCTCGTCGAAGCCGGCCAGGCTGGCCGCATCCGCTCGCGTGCCCAGGCGCAGCTGCACTCCGGTTTCAGCCAGCTTGTGGCGGAAATAGCGCAGGGTCTCGTGGAACTCTTCCTTGCCCGGGATGCGCTTGGCCACGTTGAACTGGCCGCCGATCTCGTCGTTGGCATCGAACAGGGTGACCTGGTGGCCGCGCTCGGCGGCCACGGTGGCGCAGGCCAGGCCGGCCGGGCCGGCGCCGACCACCGCGACCTTTTTCGGCGTGGCAGCAGGGTGGTAGACCAGCTCGGTCTCGTGTGCGGCACGCGGATTGACCAGGCAGCTGGCCAGCTTGTTCTCGAACACGTGATCGAGGCAGGCCTGGTTGCAGGCGATGCAGGTGTTGATCGCCTCGGGGCGACCGGCTCGGGCCTTGTTCGGCCACTGCGGGTCGGCCAGCAGCGGGCGCGCCAGCGACACCATGTCGGCGCCGCCATCGGCCAGGATGCGCTCGGCGACCTCGGGCATGTTGATGCGGTTGGTTGCCACCAGCGGCACCTTCACATGCGGCTTGAGCTTGGCGGTGACACCGGCAAAGGCCGCGCGCGGCACCGAGGTGGCGATGGTGGGAATGCGCGCCTCGTGCCAGCCGATGCCGGAATTGATGATCGTCGCGCCGGCGGCCTCGATGGCCTGCGCCTGCTGCACGATCTCTTCCCAGTTGCTGCCGTCTTCCACCAGGTCCACCAGCGACAGGCGGTAGATGATGATGAAGTCCGGCCCGCAGGCCTCGCGGATGCGGCGCACGATCTCCACCGCAAAACGCATGCGTTGGTGGGCGTCGCCACCCCAGCGGTCGGAGCGCTTGTTGGTGCGCGGGGCGATGAACTCGTTGATGAGGTAGCCCTCCGACCCCATCACTTCGACGCCGTCGTAGCCGGCTTCGCGGGCCAGCTTTGCGCTGCGTGCGTAGTCGGCGATATGCCGCTCGACACCGCTGGCCGACAGCGCACGCGGGGTGAACGGGTTGATCGGCGCCTTCAGCTTCGACGGTGCCACCGACAGCGGATGGTAGGCATAGCGGCCGGCATGCAGCAGCTGCAGGCAGATCTTCGCGCCATGCTGGTGTGCGGCGGCGGTGAGCTGCCGGTGCGGGCGTACTTCCCAGGGCCAGGACAGCTTGCCGCCGAATGGCTTCAGCCAGCCCACCACGTTGGGCGCGAAGCCGCCGGTGACGATCAGGCCGACACCGCCCTCGGCGCGCTCGGCGAAATAGGCTGCCAGGCGCGGGAAGTCGCGGGCGCGATCTTCCAGGCCGGTGTGCATCGAACCCATCAGCACGCGATTGCGCAGCTGGGTGAACCCCAGGTCCAGCGGGGCGAACAGATGGGGATAGGCGCTTTCGTTGGCTGGCGACATGGTCGATACGCTTGCGTACGGAAGCGCGAAGCGTGCCGGGAAACGGCGGCCGGGGCAAGGGGCTGGCGAATCGGTAGCGGGGGGGGCTGCCCCGCGCCGCGGGCACCCCGGGGCGCCCCGGGCGCGCGGCCGGGGGGGGCCCGGGGGGCCCCGGTGTATTATTAAAAAAAAACACCCCCACCAAAGGCAGCCTAAAAGCTATTTTCTCTTTTTTGTTTATAAATAGGTGGGGGGGGGGGGGGGGGGGGGGGGGGGGGGGGGGGGGGGGGGGGGGGGGGGGGGGGGGGGGGGGGG
>NZ_JASJSI010000152.1:0-8153 GCF_030237085.1 Stenotrophomonas maltophilia group sp. Smal32 | reverse complement strand
ACCGCCGCGGCCAGCGGCCTGAGCGCATCTGCGCAGGGGGCCGCGCACCGCCTGGAAGGCGCATTCGCAGTGCTCGACGGCAACACCGGCCTGCAGGGATCGCCCTTCGGTGCCGGCGCCGGTGCGCTGCAATGGGCCGGAGGGGGCCAGCAGGGCCAGGCCGACAGCCTGCAGAGCCTGTCCGGCCAGGCGCATGCGCGCGCCGAGGCCGCCACCTTCGACAGCATCGACATGTCGCGGCGTGCGATTGCCGAGCGCTTCGACCGCGTACAGTCCACCCCGCGCCTGCGGGGTACCTGGCAGAGCGCGTTGGGCGAGGCCGGGCAGGGCAGCTTTGCCGGCAACAGCGCAGACAGCCGTGGCTGGATGGCCGGACAGGATCTGCCGCTGGGCGGCAACGGCCTGATGGGCGTTGCCTTCGGCGAGACCCGCAGCAATGGTGGCAGCAGTTTCGGCGGTGATCGTGGGCGTGACCGCCAGGCGCAGGCACAGTTGTACGCTGGCTGGAGCCAGGGGCGAGGCTATGCGCTGGCCCAGTTCGGCAGTGGCCAGTTCACCCGCGCGCTGGATCGCCAGCTGCTGCTGGGTGCGGGCGTCTACGGTGTCTCGGCGCGTTACGGCGGGCGTTTCAGCAGCGCCAGCGTGGAAGGCGGATATCGGCTGGGCCGCGCAGGCGCTTCGTTGACGCCCTACCTCGGTGCAAGCACCACGCGTGTCGATACCGATGCGTTCAATGAGCTGGGCGGTTTCGGCTTCGGCCTGCGTGGTGATGCCACCCGGGTGCAGCGCAGCCAGATGCTGGCCGGCATCCGCGGCGAGCGTGGATGGGGGCGGTGGACCCTGCGCGGACACGCCGAGTGGCAGCAGCGGCTGGACGGCGGTGGCGCCGATTGGCAAGCCAGTTTTGTCGGCGTGGATGCATGGGCGCCGCTGGCAGGCTGGAATGCGCCGCGTAGCAGTGCGCTGATCGGCCTGGCGCTGGAATCGTGGTGGGGCCGCAATGGCCGCTTGAGCCTGGGCTTTGACCAGCGTATCGGTGGCGAGGGCGCGCGGCAGGCTGCGTTGCGCTACAGCACCGGGTTCTGAGGAATCGGTCGCGCCGGGAAGACTCCCGGCGCGACGTCTGCAGCCTCAGCCGCCGCGCAGGTTGCCCAGGCGTGGGGTGCTGCGGCCCAGCGGCATCTTCAGCTTGCCGATCGACAGGATGCGGCTTTCCGCAATGCGGTCGGCTGCGCGCTGCGGCGCGATGTTCTCGCGCTGCGACAGTTCGAAGATGCGGGTGAGGTTGTGGTAGATGCTGCGGATCAGGCGCATCGCACGTTCGCGGTTGTAGCCGTCGATTTCCAGCGACACGTTCATCACGCCGCCTGCGTTGACCGCGTAGTCCGGCGCGTAGAGGATGCCGCGCGCATGCAGTTCGTCGCCGATCTCCAGGCTCGACAGCTGGTTGTTGGCGGTGCCGCAGATGATCTTCGCCTTGATCCGCGGCAGGGTATCGGCGTTGATGGCGCCTTCCAGCGCGCACGGTGCGAACACGTCGGCGTTCACTTCGTGGATCTCGTCCGGCTTGACCGCCTCGGCACCGAAATCGCTGACTGCACGATCAACCAGCGCACTGTCCAGGTCGGTGACATACAGCTTGGCGCCGCGGTCACGCAGCAGTTTCACCAGTTCCATGCCGATGTGGCCCAGGCCCTGCACCGCGATGCTGGTCTTGCCCACTTCCTCATGGCCGAACTTGAAGCGCATCGACGCCATCAGTGCCTGCAGCGCACCGTAGGCCGTGAACGGCGCCGGATCGCCGGAGCCACCATGGACCTGGTGCACGCCGGTCACGAACTGGCTCTCCAGGTAGATGTTCTCCATGTCGTTGACGTCGGTGCCAACGTCCTCGGCGGTGATGTAGCGGCCGCTCAGCGAATCGACGTAGCGGCCGAAGGCGCGGAACAGCACTTCGGTTTTGTCCGTCTTCGGGTCGCCGATGATCACCGCCTTGCCGCCGCCCACGTTGAGGCCGGCCAGGGCATTCTTGTAGGTCATCGTCCGGCTCAGCCGCAGCACATCGGCCAGCGCCTCGTCGGTGCTGGCGTAAGGGCGCATGCGCACGCCGCCCAGGGCCGGGCCCAGAGTGGTGTTGTGGATGGCGATGATCGCCTTCAGGCCGGCATCGTGGTTGTGGCAGAACACCACTTGTTCGTGGCCGGTGGTGGCGAGGGTTTCGAATAGCATGGCGTCTCCGATGGCGCGAACGGCGGGGAACTGCAACGAACGGCCAGTGAACGGTAGGGTCCCAAAACAAAAAAAGCGACGTCGTCAGTGCAGGGGGACGGGTCGCGCGGCGCCATTCTAGTCCATTCCCCCGGCCGCTGCCGTCGACTTCGGCGGCCTTCCGGTTAAAGAAGATGAAAGTGCGGCCGATGCTGCGACGACGGCGGGTGGCCGGATTCGCGTGAAGAGGCAGGCGGTCAGTGACGGCAAGGGCACCACAACGACAGGGCGGGCGGCGATGACGCCGGCCTGGTGGCGATCGCTGCGCGCCTGGCTGGCGCGGTCGACCGGGGCGGCTCCGCTGCGCCTGGCGGCCGTATCGCGACAGGCCGTCGCTGCTGCCGCAGCCAGCCTGCAGGGCGAGGCCCTGCAGGCCGGTGAGATCGCCGCGCACCTGCAGCGCGGCCTGCACGCACTGGCCCTGTACCCACGGCTGGCCGGCGAGCCTGCCCCCGTCCAGGATCCGGCACTGGGCGAAGCGGTGGCGCGCGCGCTGCAGGACCGCGACTGGGCGACCCGGCAGTTGCCCCGGCGCCCGCAGCTGCTGCCGCAGCTGATCCAGACCGTCAACGACGATGCGGCTTCGGCGCGGGTGATGGCAGCCATCATCGGCCAGGACCCGGTGCTGACCGGCAACCTGCTGCGCATCGCCAACAGCCCGGCCTACAAGGTGCATGAGCGGCCGGTGGAAAGCCTGCAGCGGGCGGTGACCCTGGTCGGTACCGAAGGCGTGCGCCAGATCATCAGCGCGGTGCTGGTGCAGCCGGTGATGCAGGTGCAGTGCGACGTGTTCCCGCAGTTCAGCACGATCGTCTGGGAACACGCATTGCTGGCGTCGCGTGCAGCGGCCGATCACGCGCGCACGGTCACTTTCGGTGACGCCTTCGCCGCGCAGTGGCTGGGGCTGGTGCAGGGGCTGGGCTCTGCGCTGGTGATGCGCCAGCTGCTGCAGGAAGCGCAGGCGCGCGGTGAAACCGTAGAGCCGGCGCTGGCCCTGCAGCTGCTGCAGCAGTGGTCGTTGCCGCTGGCACAACGCGTGGCTGCAGCCTGGGAGCTGCCCGAGCCGGTGCACCAGGCACTGGCGCCGGAGGCCGATGGCCCACTGGCCGACAGCCTGCGTCTGGCCAGCGCCGCAGCGGCGGCCAGCCTGCTGTGCCGGCATGGACATGCCAGCCAGAGCCGCATGCTGGCCCTGCTCGAACAACTGCCGTCGGCGCCGCCGCATGCGCTGCGCTGGATCTGGCGGCGCCTGCACGGTCGCAGCGTGGAAACGCTGGACGAAGCCGGACAGGATCAGGGCGGTCCGGCACCGTGAGGGTTACAGCTGCGATTCCACCGGCAGCCAGCTGATCACCCGTGCGGTCCAGCGCTTGCCGAGGCTGGCACCGGGCTCGGTCTCCACCCAGTGCGGGGGCGGCTGCCGTTCCAGCCAGCGCAGCGCGTCGTTCTGTCCCAGGGCAAGCCACCAGCTGTACTCGGGGCTGGCCAGGCGCAGGTACTCGTCGCGCAGCTGCGCGCCCAGCACCGGGTCATCGAACAGCACGCCCATTTCGGTGTTCAGATAGGCCGAGCGCGGATCGAGATTGAACGAGCCGACGAAGCCACGGCGGTTGTCGACCACGAACGCCTTGGTGTGCAGGCTGGCGCCACTGCTGCCGAACAGGCTGGTATCGGGCCGGCCATGCGCCTTCAGTTCGTACAGCTTCACGCCGGCCTGCAGTAGCGGCACGCGGTAGCCCATGTAGCCGCCGTGCACGGCAGCCACGTCGTTGGCAGCCAGCGAATTGGTGACCACGCCAACCTGCGCGCCCCGTGCGGCCAGCGTCGAAAGCGCCTCGACGCCATCGTGGCCGGGCACGAAATAGGGTGAGATCAACAGTGCACTGCGGCGGGTGCTGCGCAGTTCCTCGCTGAGCGTGCTGACCAGCCAGCCGCGGCGATCATCGTCGCGGTGCTTCATCGGTGGATCGGATGCGATCTGCACGTCCGCGCTCCAGTGCAACGGTTCCGGACTGGGCCGTTGCCGCTGGCGTGATTCGGCCACGCGCTGCAGGTACGGCTGCGCCTTGGCATGCATCGCATCCAGGTCCGACTGCCGCACCAGCTGCCGCAGCTGTGCATCGGTGTAGGACGCCAGCGCGGAAATCGGGATGGCCGCGCCGCTGTTCCAGTAGTCGTCGAAGATCCGGTTGGCCTGCTGCACGGCCGGCCCGGCCACGACCAGGTCCAGATCCTGGAAGTTCACGTCGTCGCGCGCGCTGAAGTACTCCTCGCCGATGTTGCGGCCACCGACGATCGCAATGCGGCCATCGGCGATCCAGCTCTTGTTGTGCATGCGGTGGTTCACGCTGAAGGCGCGTTGCACCAGCTCCAGGGTGCGCGCGATGCCGCTGCGGTTGCGGAACGGGTTGTACAGACGCAGCTCGATGTTCGGATGCGCATCGAGCGCCATCATCAAGGCGTCCTTGTCCTTGGCGTTCATGTCGTCGAGCAGGATGCGCACGCGCACGCCGCGCTCTGCGGCGTCGTACAGCGCCTTGGCCATCAGGTGGCCGACCAGGTCGTCGTGCCAGATGTAGTACTGCAGGTCCAGGCTGCGGCCAGCCTGTGCGGTGATCATCGCGCGTGCGGCGAAGGCATCCATGCCATCACTGAGGAAAGCCACGCCGGACTGGCCGGGATGGGCCTCCTGCAATGGCACGATCTGCTGGTCGATGCGGGTCTGCGCCGGCTGCAGTGGCAGCACCAGCGAGGGTGTGCCCCGTGCCTGCGGGGTGAGATGGTCGGCCAGCAGCAGGCCGGACAGGACCAGCAGCAACAGCGCGGCGAGAATGATTGCAGCGATGCGCAGCAGGCGTCGCCAGAAGGGCTTGGACAGGCTCATGCCCCGATGGTAGATCCACGTCATGCGTGGAAGAAGATCTGCAGGATCAATCCGGGTCAGAGCCCTTGCCTGCGGCAAGGGATCCGACCCCGGCGGGCGTCACGGATGGGGGCGGACCCCTTTCCACGGGAAAGGGCTCTGACCCCGGAGCCTCAGAAGCGCTCGTCGCTGCCCAGGTAGCGCCACTGGCCCGGCGGCAGCGGCCCCAGCGCCACGCGGCCAATGCGCAGCCGACGCACCCCGGTTACCTGCAGCCCGGCGGTTGTCACCGCCGCACGCAGGCCCTTGGCGGTGAGCCCCTTGCCGGCGAACCGCAGCCGCTGTTCGCTCTGCCAGCTGACCTTGCCGCCGCCGGCCTCCTGCTGCAAACGCGCCATCAGCCATGGCCCACGCTCCGGGCCGCCCTCGGCCACTTCGATCAGGTATTCCTGCTCAGTGCGGCCCAGATTGCGCTGCAGATGCGCCAGCGTGGCCGGATCCTGGCTGACCACGACCAGGCCGCTATCAGCCGCAGGCAGTGATGCGGCCAGCTGCAGGCCGTGGAAATGCCGCTGCAGTGGACGGATATCGCTGGCGTCGAGTTCGCTGCGGCTGTCACTGCTGACCAGCGTGCACAGGGTTTCGGCGGCGACACCGGCCGGCTTGTTCAACAGCATGCTTACCCGTTCGGCCTTTTCATCGCTGGCCTGCTCCGCCACTACGATCACCGCGCTGTCATCGACCGGGCGCTGCGGTTGTTCCACCACCTCGCCGTTGACCGACACCCAGCCACCTTCAATGTAGCGCCGTGCTTCGCCGCGCGGGATGCCGAGCAGGGCGGACAGGTGTTTGTCGAGACGGATCGGTTCCATGGCGGGCAGGTCGGGCAGGGGGCGCGCAGTGTAGCTGCTGCGGCCGGTCAGCGCTGGCCGCGGTTGGCCAGCTCGGTCAGGTACAGGCGGGTATCGAATTCCAGCTGCAGGTAATCCGGTTCCATGTGCTGGCACAGCTGGTAGAAGGCCTTGTTGTGGTCGGCTTCCTTCAGGTGGGCCAGTTCGTGCACCACGATCATGCGCAGGAAGGCCGCCGGTGCCTGGCGGAACACGGTGGCGATGCGGATCTCGCGGCTGGCCTTGAGGCGGCCACCGTGCACGCGGGAAATGGCGGTATGGGTGCCCAGGGCGTGCTTGATCACTTCCAGCGTGTTGTCGTAGCAGACCTTGTTGAGCGGCACCGACTTGCGCAGGTAGCGGTCCTTCAGCTCCTGGGTGTAGTCGTACAGCTGGCGGTCGCTGCGCACCTCGTGCGGGTCGGGGTAGCGCTGCTGCAGCCAAGGGCCGAGCTTGCCCTGCGCCAGCAGGTCGCTGACCTGGGCGACCAGGGGTTCAGGATAGCCGGTGAGGTACTTCAGGACTGCCATGCAGGGGCGGCGGGGCGTCGGTAGAATGGGGCATCCAAGATTACACGCGGTACGCATCGACCATGGCAAAGCCCAACGCGCTGCAGGAACAATTGCTCAAGGCCGGCCTGGCCAAGAAGTCGCAGGCCAGCGCTGCCGCGAGCGCGCAGGCCAAGGCCCGCCAGGGCAAGGCCGAATCGACCTCGGGCGAGGTCCAGCGCGAGGCTGAACGCGCCCGCGCCGAGAAGGTCGAGCGCGACCGCGCGCTGGCCGCCGAGCGTAACGCCCAGGCCCGCCAGGCTGAACAGAAGGCCCAGGCCCGGCAGATCATCAGTGCCCACGCCGTGCCCCACAAGGGCGACGATGAGTACCGGTTCAGTGACGGCGCCGCGATCCGCACCCTGCTGATCGACCCCAAGCTGCGCAAGGCGCTGTCGGTCGGTGTGCTCGTCATCGTTGCCCACGGCGACGGCTACGCCCTGCTGCCGCGCGCTGCGGCAGAGAAGGTGCGTGAACGCGCGCCGGAAGCGATCATCGTCGATCACGGCCAGCCGGGCTCGACCGCCGAGATCTCCACCGGCAATGCCGAGGACGATGCCTACTACGCGCAGTTCCAGGTGCCGGACGACCTGGTCTGGTAAGCAAAAAAGGGGACGGAGGGGATTAAGTCGCAATCGGCTTGATCGAACCCATTCGCGTTCTGTTTGGCATCCTGAAGAGCAGCCGAGCATGGCTCGGCTCTACACGAAGGCCTGTCTTTTTGCCGGGGTGTATCGTCTCCATATCAGGCGACACACCTGCGGAGGATGGCCATGGCCACCGGTTGGGCGGGAGACGGCGCGGTCCAGGACCAGATTGACGCCACCGTCGACGATGCGATCGCCCGCGCACGGCGCCAGCTGCGCGAGGGCCCCGGTCTGGAACACTGTGAGGAATGCGACGCGCCGATTCCGTTGGCGCGGCGCCGGGCTGTACCCGGTGTTCGGCTCTGCGTGGCGTGCCAGCAGGCGCACGACGACGAAGAGCAGGCGCACAGTGGCTACAACCGGCGCGGCAGCAAGGACAGCCAGCTGAGGTAAAGGGGGTTTTTATTGCAGGGCTGCGCCCTGCACCTGCCGAAGCCAGAGCTAGAGCCAGAGCAACGTCAAAAGCCTGCATTCCGTGGGATGGCGGGGCGGTGTGGGTGGTCAGGACACGCCGTAAACCCATCCATGGGGGCTCGATGGCGCCATCCATGGCGCCAACGGTCCTGCCCACCCAAACCGCCCCGCCTCTGACAGATTCCGTGCGCTGTTGGCGGGTGCCGACCGTTAGTCGGCACATCTGTCAGATATCGAATGAATTCATTCGTGCCGACCAACGGTCGGCACACACCAAAGCAGAACGCCGTTCCGACAGTTCGCGGAAAACTGTCGAAGGCGGGGTGGGGGCGGGGGGGGGGGGGGGGGGGGGCGGGGGGGGGGGGGGGCGCGGGGGGGGGGGGGGGAGTAATGGGACGCGCCAAGCGCCGCGCGCCCCGGGCCCCCCCCCGTGCCGCCCTCTGGCTGGGCGTGTGGGGGGGCGGGGGGGGGGGGGGGCGGGGGCGGTGACTACCCCCCCCCCCGGCCTGCCGGGCGGGGGGCG
>NZ_JASJSI010000151.1:0-8157 GCF_030237085.1 Stenotrophomonas maltophilia group sp. Smal32 | reverse complement strand
AAAAGCAAACGACGCGGGGGCCGCCCACCCGCCAAACACCACAAACTGATTTTGAAAACGCGCAAGTGGCGCGCCCCCCGCGCCCCCACCAACCCCGGCGGGGCGGTGGGGGGGGGGGGGGGGGGGGGGGGGGGGGGGGGGGGGGGGGGGGGGGGGGGGCGCCCCCCCCCCCCCCCGGGGGGGGGGGGGGGGGCCCCCCCCCCCCCCCCCCCCGCCCCGCCAACCCACGGAATGCTCGCTGTTGCTGTTGCTTCGGCCTCTGCAGGTGCAGGGCCGCAGGCCCTGCCGAACCTACCTACCCATCACCCTGGCGATCGCTTCCACCAGCAGCTCACCGGTCACCGGCTTGCGCAGGAAGCCGCCGATGCCGGCCGCCTCCACCTGCTGCTGCAGGTCCGGATCGGTGCGCGCGGTCACCGCCAGCAGCGGGAGCATGTAGCCCTGGTTGCGCAGGTGCTGGGCCAGCTCGAAGCCGCTCAGGCCCGGCAGGTCCAGATCCAGCAGACCGACATCGAAATCACCGGCACTGATCTCGCGCAGTGCCGCCAGCGCATGGCCCGCGTGCACCACTTCATGGCCGCGTGCACTCAACAGCCCGCGCACCACATCAGCCACGGTTGCATCATCCTCGACCAGCAGCACGCGCAACGGCGGCATGTTGGCCGCATCCTCGCGGTGCGCTTCGCCCTCGGCCTCTGCGCTGGCATCGACCACCAGCGGCAACGGCAGGGTCACGCCAAAACACGTGCCGCGGCCAAGCTGGCTCTCCACCTGGATACGCCCCTGCATCGCCTGCGCCAGTTCGCGGCAGATGGCCAGGCCCAGGCCACTGCCACCGTACTGCGCAGCGGTGCGGGCACCGTCGGCCTGCTCGAAACGACGGAACAGGCGCTGCTGCTGTTCCTGGCTGATGCCCGGCCCGGTGTCGCGCACTTCGAAGTGCAGCGCGCGCAGCTCGCCGTCGCTGCGCGCATGCAGGGTGATGGTTCCGCGGCTGGTGAACTTGACCGCGTTGGAGAGCAGGTTGAGCAGGATCTGCCGTACCCGCATCGCATCGCCGGTCGCCTGCAGGCCCGGCGGCAGCTGGTTGTCGAGGGTGAAGCGCAGGCCCTTTTGTGCTGCCAGCGGTCCCATCAGGGCGGCAAGATCCTGCAACAGGCAGCTCAGCGCGAACGGCTTGGACTGCAGTTCCAGCCGTCCGGACTCGATCCGTGCCAGGTCCAGGGCATCGTTGACCAGGTGAAGCAGGTGTTCGCCGGCATGCCGGATCGACTGCGTGTAGCCGCGCTGCTGCGGGTCCAGCGGTGAAGCCAGCAGCAGTTCGCTCATGCCGAGCACGCCGGTCATCGGCGTGCGGATTTCGTGGCCGAGATTGGCCAGGAAGCGGGTCTTGGCCGCCGAGGCCTGCTCGGCCAGTTCCTGTTTGTGCAGTGCCAGCTGATAGGCGTGGCGCCGCTGCAGGCGGCGGCGATACAACCAGGCAAACCAACTGGTCAGCAGAAGCGCGATCGAGGCCAGTACCAGCAGTCCGGACAGGCTGCGCCACCACGGTGGCTGCACGCGGAATTCCAGGCTCTGCACCCGCGACCAGACGTGGTCAGCCGAGCGCGCCTGTACTTCCAGACGGTAGCTGCCCGGCGGCAGGCGCGAGAACAGGCGCTCACCGGCCGGTCCCACTTCCACCCAATCGGGGTCGTAGCCGGCCAGGCGGTAGCGGTAGCTGTTGGAAGCAGAATCGGCGAACGACAACAATCGCGCGACGATGCGCAGGTCACGATCACCATCGGCAATCTGCAACGGCGTGTCGTGGGTCAGGTCGAGTACCGGCTCGTTGCGGCGGACTTCAACCCGCTCGATCACCAACGGCGCGCGCCGTACCGACGGCCGCACCTGCTCCGGGTTGAACACCACCACGCCAGCCGGTGTACCGGCCACCAGATGGCCATCGCCGGACATCGTCAACGTGTGCTCGCGGAACTCCTGGCTGGGCAGGCCGTCGTGCACGCCGTACAGGCGCACACTCTGCCCATCGGCGCCAACGCGGACCAGGCCGCGCGCACTGGTGGCCCAGGCCACGCCCTGCGCATCGACCACCAGCCCGGAGGCGGAGATCGCCGGATAGCCCTGCTCCGCGCCGACCACGGCCTGCCGCTCCAACCGGCCCTGGCTCCAGCGGTAGCGCGACAAGCGACCATCCTCCGACAACCAGACTTGGCCATCGCGGCCCACGTGCAGCGCATGGATCGCCGTCGCCGGTGCACCCGGCACCGGCTGGAAGCGCTCGCTTTCCGGCAGCCACTGCAGCAGGCCACGGCTGCTGGCCAGCCAGATGTGGTCCTGCGGTCCGCATTCCACGTCGAGGTTGAGCTGGCCCTGCTGCAGGCCGCGCTGGCCGTTGTCCAGCTGGCGGCGCAGGCGACCGTCGAGGTCACGCTGCTGCAGGCCTGCAGGCAACATCAACCACAGACTGTCGCCGTCGCAGGTCATCATCGACTCGATGACCCCTTCCATGGTTGCGTCGGCCCCGGCATCACGGCCCCAGCGACGCAGGTCACGCCGCTTCGGGTCGTAGCGCAGCAACGCATCGGTCGAGCCGATCCAGACCTGGCCACGGCGATCCTCGCGAACCGAGGACAGCCAGTACATGCCGTTGACCCAGGTGCGGTGCTGCTCGATCTTTCCGGTCTTGGGATCGAACCGGTCCAGCGCGCCGTGGCTGCCAACCGTCCAGATGCCGCCATTGCCGGAAGGGCTGGTGCCCAGCACGAAGGCATTGCGCAGCGAACCGGCGTCATCCTCCAATCGCGACAACACCGAGAACTGCCACCAGCGCGGCAGCAGGTGCCACAGGCCGGCATTGGTACTGGCCAACCAGATGCCGCCTTCGCGGTCCTCGTAGGCGCCAGTCCAGTTCGGTCGCACCGGCCCGCGCGCAACAGCGCTGTACAGCGGAACCGTCTGGTACTGCCCATCCACGGCCCGACCCAGCCCGGTACGGGTATCCAGCCAATGCCCGCCCTGTTCATCACGCAGCATCATGCCGAGCACCTGCTCGCCCGGCGGTAGTTTCCATGGCGGCGATTCAAAACGCCCGTCGGGGCGACGCACCGTGGCGCCGGCCATCGTACTGATCCACAGGCTGCCATCGGGTTCGCTGGTCAACCCATTGATCAGCAGGCTGGGAATGACATCCGTGCCGACCCGCTCGAAGTCGGTACCGGTCCAGCGCGCCACGCCATGCTTGGTGCCGACCCACAGGCTGCCATCGGCCAGCGTCGCCAGATACGGCACCGAGGCAGCGGGCAGGCTGCGTGGATTGTTGGCCTCGGGCAGGAAACGCTGCAGGCGATCCTCGCTGTCCAACCGGTACAGCCCACCTTCGTGGGTCCCGAACCAGATCGCACCGTCGGGGGTGGTCGCCAGGCTCCAGACCGTGTTGGTCCCCATCAACGGCTGGCTGCTGCGGTCGTAGAAATGCAGCTGGCGGCGGTCGGCCGACATCCGTACCAGGCCCGCGTTCTCGGTCCCGATCCAGAGCTGGTTGCGCGCATCGACCAGCACCGTCCAGATGCGGTTGTCGCGCAGGCCATCCTCCGAGCGCCAGATCCGGTAGTTGCGCCCGTCGTAACGGGCCAGGCCGTCGTTGGTGGCGATCCACAGGTAGCCGTAGCGGTCTTCGGCCATGCGGTTGACGGTATTGGAGGGCAGGCCGTCGAACACCGTCACCTGGCGCGGGCTGGGTGGCACCGGCTGCGCGGCAGCGGGTGACAGGCCGCACAGGAGGATCAGCAGCAGCATCGCCGCCCGCAGATACACCACCGATTGCCTCCTCACGCTGCCCTGATGATTCCCGCGCCGCGGGCGTCGGCATGGTAAACCGAAAGTCGCGCCGTTCACGCCCGGCGCCGACGTTTTCAAGTTGTGGTCTGTCGTTTGGCGCGAGCCTGGATGATCGCTGCCACCAGCATGTCGCCGGTGACCGGCTTGCGCAGGAAACCATCGAAACCGGCAGCGAGCACCTGCGATTCGGCATAGGCATCGGAGCGGGCGGTCACCGCCACCAGTGGCAGCTCGTAGCCCAGGGTGCGCAGCTGGCGGGCGATCGCAGTGCCGTCCAGCGCCGGCAGGTCGAGATCGAGCAGGCCAACATCGAAGCCGTCGGTGGCGATCTCCGACAAAGCCCCCAGGCCGTGCAGCACATGCACTACGTCATGGCCGCGGCTGCGCAGCAGGCCGGCGATGACCTCGGCCACGGTGGCATCGTCCTCCACCAGCAGGATGCGCAGTGGCGGCAGCACCGGCTGCGCAGGCGCTTCGCCCGCGGCGGCGGCGGCCTGCCGGGTCCAGGGCAGCGGCAACCGCACCCGGAAGCGCGCGCCCTTGCCTGGCTGGCTGTCCACTTCGATGCGCCCGCCCATGGCCACGGCCAGCTCCTGGCAGATCGCCAGGCCCAGCCCGCTGCCGCCATAGCGCGAGGCCGTGCGCGGGCCCTCCGCCTGCTCGAATCGGTGGAACAGCCGCTCCTGCTGCTCGACATTGATACCCGGACCACTGTCGTGCACTTCGAAACAGAGACCGCCGCCGTTCCTTTCCAGGTGCACGGCCAGGCCGACATGCCCGCGCTCGGTGAACTTGATCGCATTGCCCAGCAGGTTGAGCAGGATCTGCCGCACGCGCATCTCGTCGCCACTGACGCTGATCGGGCCGGGCGGATCGTCGCCACGCTGGAAATCCAGCTTGCGCTGTTTCGCCATGGGCTGCATCAGCGCCTGCACCTGGTCGAGCAGGCCGGCCAGGTCGAACGGGCGCAGATCCAGCTCCAGCCGGCCTGCCTCGATGCGCGCGAGGTCCAACGCATCGTTGACCAACCGCAGCAGATGGCTACCGGCCTGCTGGATGGAGCCGGCATAGCTGCGCTGCACCGGGTCCAGCGGTGTGGCCAGCAGCAGCTCGCTCATGCCCAGCACGCCGGTCATCGGCGTGCGCACTTCATGCCCCAGCGTGGCCAGGAACCGGCTCTTGGCCTGCGAGGCCTGTTCGGCCAGCTCCTGCTTGTGCACGGTCAGCTGCCATTGCTGGCGACGGCGCAGGCGCGCACGGATCGACCAGACCAGGATGAGCAGCAGCAGCGAACCGATCAGGATGTAGCCGAAGATCGCCATGCCGCTGCGCCACCACGGTGGCAGCACCTTCACCTGCAGCTGCTGTGAAGGCGTCCATGCACCATTGGCGGTGGCCGCCTGCACTTCGATGACGTAGTTGCCGGTGGGCAGTCGCGATAGTGTGCGCTGGCCGTCGCCGCCCTGCTCCACCCAGTTCTGGTCATACCCGCGTACGCGGAAGCGGTAGCGGTTGCCCTGCGGGTTGGCATACGACAGCAGCCGCGCATCGATCTGCAGATCGCGATCATCCGGTCCCAGCAGCAGGGTGCCGGTGTTCGGCAGCGGCTGCCAGCCGCGTGCATCGTCGCGGCGCACGCGCACCTCGGCAATCACCAGCGACGATCCGGGCAGCACCACGTCGTCGGCATTCACGTCGAAAGCGACCAGGCCGGTCTGGGCCACGGCCAGCACGCGGCCATCGGCATTCACCGCCGGCGGCCGGCTGGTGAATTCGGCATCGGACAGGCCATCGCGTTCATTGAACAACTGCAGGCGCCGGGCTTTCGGGTCCCAGCGCAGCAGGCCGCGCGGCGTGGTCGCCCACACCCGGCCATTGTCGGCCAATGCCAGGCCACCCATGCTGACCGGCGGCACACCGGCGCTTCCATCAATGCGCTGGATCAGGCGCAGGCTCATGCCATCCCACTGGTAGCGCTCCAGCGCGCCCTGGCGGGCCAGCCACAGCTGCTGCGGATCCACCCACACCAGGTCGTAGATCAGCCCGCGCGAGACCCCCGGCACCGCTTCGAAGCGACCGGCCTGCTCACGCCAGATGCCCATGTCGCCCATTACCCATGCCTTGCCATGGGCATCGAAGCGGATCTGCTCGATGGGTGAATCGGCCGCTTTGCGGAAATCCTCGAGTGGATAGCTGTGCAGCACCCGGCCATCCGCGCTGCGCTGCTGCAGGCCCAGGTTCATCACCGAAAGCCAGACCGTGCCATCGGGCGCCTGCCGCATCAGGTCGATGCGCTGGCGCAGGTCGGCGCCTCCATCGATATGCCAATCGTGCAGCGCGCGGGTGGCCGGGTCATACACGCTGATGCGGCCGGCACGCCCCAGCCACAGGCGCCCGTCCGGCCGCGGTAGTACCGACCACACCGCACCGCTGCCGATCTCGCGGTCGCTGGCCAGCAGGCGCAGCGTGCCGTGCGCATCCAGCTGATACACACCGTGCGCCGAACCCACGTAGTAGTTCTGGCCGTCACTGGCCGCGCCCAGCAGGTACTGGCTGTCCAGCGGCTTGCCATCGAGCTGGTTCCAGATCGAGAAGCGGCGCCAGTCCGGCGGCAGATAGGCCAGCCCCTGGGTCAGCAACGCCACCCACAGTCCGCCCTCATGGTCCTGCAGCAGATCGAGCACACCGCTCTGTGCAGTGAGGAAACCACTGCCGCGGTCACCATCGAGCCGCCACAGCGCACTTGCGTCGCCTCGCAGCAGGCCGTCGGACGTGCCCGCCCAGTAGCCGCCCTGGCGATCGGCCAGCACCAGCGCCGAGCGCAGGCGGGCGCTGTCGCTCCAGCGCGGACGACTGACCCGGTCCTGCGCGTCGATGCGGTACAGGCCGTCGTTCTGGCTGCCGACCCAGATCGAGCCATCCGGATCGCGGCTCATCCGCAGCACGCTCAATGCGCCCAGCTCGTGCGGCGCCACAGGCTCGAAGTCATGGCCATTCCAGCGTGCGACGCCGGCCTCGGTACCGATCCACAGGCGCCCCCGCGCATCCACCAGGCTGCTGTAGATGGTGTTGCTGGGCAGGCCGTCGGCACGGGCCGGGTCGTGCTTGAAGAAACGCAGGCTGCCGTCCTCGCCGAAACGGCAGATCCCCTGGCTGCTGGTGCCGATCCACAACGCATCCCCGGCGTAGGCCAGCGTCCAGAACTGGCTCATGCAGGGGCCATTGACCGCATCGAAGGTCCTGAAGCGCTCGCGGTCGGCATCCAGGCGGGCCACGCCCTTGCCATTGATGCCCACCCACACCCGGTCCAGCGGATCGACCAGCAGGGTCTCGATCTCGTTGCCGGGCAGCGAGCCGGGCTGTTCCGGATCGTGCTCCCAGACCCGCAGCGAGCTGCCGTCGTAGCGCACCAGCCCGCCATCGGTTGCGGCCCAGACATGGCCCTGGCGGTCTTCGGCCAGTGCCAGCACCATGCGCGACGGCATGCCTTCGGCGGCACCGAAGCGCCGCAGGCGCGGCGTTTCTGCCATGTCCAGGGCTGCAGCCGCCGTGGCAGACGCCAACAGCAGCAGCCCCATTGCCGCGATGCCCATGCACCACAGGCGCCAGCTGCTCGTCATCCTGAACCCCCTGTCCTGCCCCGATTGTCACACAGGGCCGGGGTCATGGCTGCAACAGCCTGTTGCCGGGGCAGGACCACCACGAACTGTTGCAGCCATGCACGCATCCTTGGCAGGGGCCTGTGCGTATGATCACAGCGTCCCCCTTCCGGAGCCCGCCATCGATGCGTCCCTGCCTGGCCCTGCTGCCGATGCTGCTCGCCACCGCTCCCGCCTGGGCGGATGCAGATACCTATCGCCTCGATCCGGTGCACACGCGGGTGCTGTTCACCATCGACCACGCCGGCTATTCGCAGGCCATGGGTACGGTGTCCGGCAGCGAGGGCCGCCTGCAGTTCGATCCCGACAACTGGCGCGAGGCCACGCTGGACGTCGAGGTCCCCGTGTCGCGATTGGACCTTGGTGATGCCAAATGGAACCAGGCCACGCTGGCCCGCAGCCTTCTGGATGGCGAGCGTTTCCCGAAGGCACACTTCGTCTCCACCCGGGTCGAACCGATCGATGCCAAGCGCGCCCACGTGATCGGCACGCTGACCCTGCGCGGGGTCAGCCAGGAAATCACGCTGGATGTGACCCTCAACGCCATCAAACGCTACCCGCTCCCCCCGTTCCGACGCACCGCCGGCTTCTCCGCCAGCACCACCCTGAGCCGGCGTGCGTTCGGCATCACCGCCTGGCCGGGCGTCATCGGTGATGC
>NZ_JASJSI010000150.1:0-8159 GCF_030237085.1 Stenotrophomonas maltophilia group sp. Smal32 | reverse complement strand
GGCGCCTGGAGGCCGCCCCCACCCAGCCAACAGCAGCCGAGCGTGGGCTCGGCTCTACAGAAGAATCGGGCCCTGATTCAGTAGAGCCACGCCTTGCCTGGGTTCACCGCAGCAGCAGCTTCAACAACCCTGCAATCTTCGAATACGGCGGCCGCAGCCGGTCGCTGGCCGCCCAGCGTGACTGCCACAGCACCGGCAGCCGCTTGCTCATCGCGTCGAACCCGGCCCGGCCGTGGTACGCGCCCATGCCGCTGGCCCCTACCCCGCCAAACGGCAGGCCATCGGCGGCGAAGTGCAGCAGCGTGTCATTCACCGTCACCCCGCCCGCCACCACCTGGCCGAGGATGCGCTCCACCGTCGCCGTGTCATGGCTGAAGGGATACAGCGCCAGGGGCCGGTCACGCGACAGCACGTCGGCCAGCGCAGCATCCAGATCCGGATAGGCCCGCACCGGCAGGATCGGCCCGAAGATCTCCTCGCGCATCAGGTCCAGGTCGTCCGGCGGGTCCAGCACCACGGTCGGCACCAGCAGGCGCTCACGGTCAGCACGCGCATCATCCACCTGCGCCAGCGGAATCACTGGCACACCGCGTTCGCGCGCCTGCGCCAGATAGCCCTGCAGGCGCCGGTACTGGCCTTCGTTGATGATGCGCGTGTAGTCGTCGGCATCGCTGAAATCGCCGTAGCGCTCGCGCACCTGCTGCTGCAGCGCCTGTACGAACTCGCGCTGGCGAACGGTATCGATCAGCACATAATCCGGCGCGATGCAGGTCTGGCCGGCGTTGAACCACTTGCCGGTGGCCAACCGCGCGGCGGCCTTGTCCAGCGGGAAATCGCGACAGACAATCGCCGGCGACTTGCCGCCCAGTTCCAGCGTGACCGGCACCAGATGCTCGGCTGCGGCGGCCATCACCTTGCGGCCAACGGCCGTCGAGCCGGTGAACAGCAGATGGTCCAGCGGCAGCGACGACACCGCTGCGGCCACATCCGCCCCGCCCTGCACCACCGCCACCCGATCGGGCGGGAACACACTGGCCAGCAGATCGGCCAGGAACGCGCTGGTGCGCGGCGTGTGTTCAGAGGGCTTCAGCAGCACGTGGTTGCCAGCGGCAATCGCGGTGGCCAGCGGCACCAGGGTCAGCGTGACCGGGTAATTCCAGGGCGAAATCACCCCGACCGCGCCCAGTGGCGTCGGCCGCAGCTGCGCGCGCGCCGGCCACAGCTTCCAGCCCGCCGATGCCCGCTGCGGCTTCGACCAGCGCCGCAGGTGGCGGCGCAGGTGGTCGATGGCCGCCAGCACGCTCATGCCATCGGCCAGTTTCGATTCGGTGTGGGCGCGGTGGCCGAAGTCCTCGGCGATGGCCTGGGCCATTTCGTCCAGACGCGGCTTCAGCGCCTCGCGCAGGCGGCGCAGGTCGGTGTCGCGCTGGTCGAGCGAAGGGCGCTGGGCCTGCCAGGCGCTGCGCAGGGTGTGCAGGATGGCGGGGAGGTCGGCTGGGGCGATGGTGGTCATGGGCCGATTGTAGGGTCGAGCCGTGCTTGGCTCGCATGCCAACCTTCACGTCCTGGCACGGGGTCTCATTCGGACACCTCCCAACCGCCTTGCATGCGTTCACCCTCGCATGCAAACCCGTCCATCACTACGCCTTCTTCTGGTCGGTAGGTTCTGCCGGGCATGACTGAGGTTCTGGCAACTCAAGCGGGATTTTGATCGGGTACTCGGGGCTGCTGTACGCGTAACAGGAGGTGGTGACCTGAATCTCATCGCAGGGCAGGAAATGCACGGTGATGCCGCAGACGTCCTGGCCGGTGTAGTCCGGGACGGGGACGACTTTGCTTTGCCTGCGCTTCTGCGCCAGGATTTTTTCTCTCCAAGCCAGAACTTTGGACCAATCTTCTGTCCCAGGAAAATCTATCGAGCTTCCTGCACCCGTTTCCCAGTCAACCCGCACCGTCAGCCCCGGATACCAGCGCTCTGGTGCACCGTAGCAGCAGCCTCCACCCCCGCCTTGATATGGGCCAATGATGTCAACGGCTGAACGACCATCGACACTGAACCGGTTGATCGCCCAGTGGGTGTGGTTGACGCCATAGATCGCACTCGCATCCACAGCGTAGGCAGACAAGAGCAGAGGTGGGCCAGCAAGAAATGCCAGCGCCACGCGCTTCAAAGCAAACATCATTGAAACTCCATAATGTATAGCCCTCATTTCTTGTCCGAGGGCACCAATGCCCTACTCAGGCGCAAACTCCCGCCTCCAGTCACGCAGCATCTCGACCTCCCGCGCGATCAGTGCTGATTCTGCTGCGGGCGCGTCGGAGAACTGTTCGCCCGACACTGGAATCCTCTTCAGGGGGACATTCCGATCACCTACGAAGAAGTGGGGTGTAAAGCAGTAAGGCTCATCCCCCGATTCCGTGGGCTGCTTCACCAACGTCGCGAACACGGCATTCGTCGGCACGCTCGGTTTGGCGGCTGAACACCACGGATGCGACGAGACGATGTCCTGAATCCGCGCACCAGCCCGACGTAACTCCGTGGGACTGAAAACCTTGCCGAGAGAGACGCGATGTACCCGATAGGTGTCGACTTCCGGTTGCGCCTCGACAAGCCATCCTGAGTTGTCATGCGATGTGCAACTGCAATCGCAGGTCACCAGCGTTGCGTTTGGTACGGCGTTGTTCCAGGACAGCCAGACCTTCTCTGTCTTGCAAAGTTGTTTGATCACGGGCGATCTTTCCTCGACTCGCAGGCTTCCCTGCGGTGTCGCACCGTCGGCAGCTACATGCGTTTCAGCGCCAGCCGCTGACGCTGAGACAGTGATGATCGCTGCCAGAAGTACCCTGCGCATGTCCCGATCCGATTCGATGAATCACACATGCTATGGGGCGTACTGACGAACAAAGGGAGTTCGGGCCATTTGCGTCAGAAGTTGGCAGTTCTTGCTAGAAGCCCCCGTCTTCCGTGTGGCTGGATACGTCATCCCGCACCGGTACGATCAAATACTGGGCTGATATGTAGATTCGTACTTGTTTCATTGCCGCACGACGTCAGCGCGCTGAAGGTAGTGTTCCACCTCCAATAACATGCGTAGATGCGACGCGTATTTGCATTTCTGACCGGATGTCTTCTCATGGCCGGAACTGCCGATGCCAGCGAGCAGTCCATTGATGTCGCGGAAGTCGGCCTGAACGCCGAGCACGAACACATCCCGTTGGTAGGCGACACCCTGGCTGCCGTCGTCGGCGATCTCGAGGGCGATGCCACACCCGGTGCCAGTATTGGCAGGGTGCTCGAGATACTTGCAGAGAGACTCGAACGTACGACCTGCTATCTACAGCCCCCCGTCAAAGACAGCTCACGTTCGTCCGGCGTGACCTGCGGCGGACCCGATGTAGACAGCGTCTTCCCGTACTACACCGCCTTGCGGCAGGCGAAGACACCAGCAGAGCACGAGAGTCGGGGCCGTCGCTTCCTGGACGCCTATACGGCGTTGCTCAGGGATGCGCCGGATGTCGCCCTCACGCGACCAAACGAAGATGAGGCGGCAGATGGGTTGTTACATGTGCTCTTCCCGTTCAAGGCCTGGGACGAGAAGCTGAACGTTCCACGCCATGACGTGTACTTCCCGTTTGTTCCTGTGTGCAACCTCGTTGTCGCTCGCGCTGCGCGCTGCCCGGAAGCCGACCAGTTGCGCAGAAAGATCGAGCAGGCAGGCGATGAGAGTGAACAGCGCTTGTTGTGCATCAAGGAGTTCTCGAGGCGACAGCTGGCGGAGGAAGGTGAATGTCCCGAAGTGACCAACACGAGCCCCTGATGCCCATCGCATGCTCCCGCCTGAAGATGACGGTTTCCTGGAGAATGAACTTGTTGAGCTTGATCTTCACTCTGCTTGCAACACTGGCTTCAACAGAGGATACGAAGGCTGGCAGCGGGAGATGGGTGCACGCTGGCAGCAACATCACACTGCGATACGACGGCGAGGAGAGCGGTCGCTACCGGAACCTGTCGGTGATGAAGCAGGGCAAACTGGTGCGCCGCATGGCACTCGGCAAGCGCTCGTACTCTCTGTTCGAGTACGACCCCGATCCGACGACGTCCCCTGACGGTCGGTATGTGCTTGTCACTGACTTGGAATCCGGGGAGGTTGGCTTGACGGATGGGCGCGGTTCTCTGCATGAAAGGCAGTACTGCGGTTTCATCGACACACAAAGCGGCTGCCTGTTCGCGCGTCAGACCGGGCAATTCTGTGGAGGGCAGTTCAATGACGCTGGCGCCTGGGTATCTTCGGCGCTTCCAGAGCTGATCCTTGCTGATGGGCGCCCCACCGCGGAGGACTATGTCTCAGGCCGCCTGAGTCCCTCGGATGCACCCGATGGTTCCCTCGACAATCTGCTTCGCTGCGACCCACCAGGCCCAGGCAACAGAGACCACTACGAGAAGCTGATCGATGCGGGGATCTTTAACGTCACTCCCTCGCAGAGAAGGGCGCTGTACGGCGGGTAGAGCCTACTGTTGATCGACTGCACCAGGCTCTAACTTGCACTGCCTACCGCGATTGAGTCAGATCCCTTTCGCATGCGAAAGGGATCTGACCCCGGGCGCGATACGGGCTGTGGCTTCGGATGCTTGTCAACCGCGATGACGGCATTGAGTGCTGTCTGTTCGCGTCTGCGGAATTCTGTGCCGCGCGTTGCGCGGTCGCCGAGCATGGCTCGGCGCTACAGGGAAACGAAAAGGCCGCGGTCTGCACCACGGCCTCTCCTTCATCCGATGAACATCATTCTTACTTGGTGATATCCACGTCCTTGGTCTCGCGCAGGAACAGGCCACCGATCACCACCGACATCAGTGCGATGATGATGGGGTACCACAGGCCGTAGTACAGGTTGCCGGTACCGGCCACCAGCGCGAACGAGATCGCCGGCAGGAAGCCACCGAACCAGCCGTTGCCGATGTGGTACGGCAGCGACATCGAGGTGTAGCGGATGCGGGTCGGGAACAGTTCAACCAGGTAAGCGGCGATCGGGCCGTAGACCATGGTCACGTACAGCACCAGCAGCCACAGCATGAAGATGGTGCCGGCGATGTTGATGCGGGCACCATCCGCCTTGGCCGGATAGCCGGCGGTGGTCAGGGCGGTCTTCAGTTCCGCACCGAACGCATCGGCCTTGGCCTTGCCGTCTTCCTTGGTCAGGCCGGCGGCCTCATACGAGGTGACGCTGGCGCTGCCCACGTTCACCATCGCCAGCGAACCGGCGGCGGCGGGCTGCACGTCGTACGGCACACCGGCCTTGGTCAGCGCGGCGGTGGCCACGTCGCAGGAGCTGGTGAACTTGCGCAGGCCCACCGGATCGAACTGGAACGAGCAGGTGTTCGGATCGGCCACGACCAGGGCCGGCGAGCTGCTGCGGGCTTCTTCGATGGCCGGGTTGGCGAAGTGGGTCAGGCCCTTGAAGATCGGGATGTAGGTGACGGCCGCCAGCAGGCAGCCGGCCAGGATGATCTTCTTGCGGCCGATGCGGTCGGACAGCCAGCCGAAGAAGATGAAGAACGGCACGCCCAGCGCCAGCGCGGCCGCGATCAGCAGGTAGGAGGTGGTGGCATCGACCTTCAGCATGCTGCTGAGGAAGAACAGCGCGTAGAACTGGCCGCCGTACCAGACCACGGCCTGGCCGGCTGCAGCGCCGAGCAGGACCAGCAGCATCAGCTTCAGGTTGCCGCCCTTCAGGCTGTCACGGAACGGCGTCTTGGAACCCTTGCCCTCGGACTTCATCTGCTGGAACAGCGGCGATTCGCTCAGCTGCAGACGGATCCACACGGACACGCCCAGCAACAGGATCGAGACCAGGAACGGGATGCGCCAGCCCCAGGCTTCGAAGGCTTCGTTGCCGAGGAAGTAGCGGCAGGCCAGGATGATCAGCAGCGACATGAACAGGCCGAGCGTGGCGGTGCACTGGATGAAGCTGGTGTACAGGCCGCGCTTGTCATCCGGCGCATGCTCGGCCACGTAAGTGGCGGCACCGCCGTACTCGCCGCCCATCGCCAGGCCCTGGGCCAGGCGCAGGATGATCAGGATCACCGGTGCGGCGAAACCGATCGAAGCGTAGTTGGGCAGCACGCCGACCAGGAAGGTCGAGATGCCCATGATCAGGATGGTGACCAGGAAGGTGTACTTGCGGCCGATGCGATCGCCGAGGCTGCCGAAGAAGGCCGCGCCGAACGGACGCACGAAGAAGCCGGCGGCAAACGCCAGCAGGGCGAAGATCATGCCCGTGGTTTCATTGACGCCGCTGAAGAACTGCTTGGCGATGATGGCGGCGAGCGAGCCGTACAGGAAGAAGTCATACCACTCGAACACCGTGCCGAGGCTCGAGGCGAAGATGACCTTCTTGTGGCCCTTGGTCAGGGTGCCCGCTGGATTGTGCGGGCTTGATGCAGTGCTGGACATGGGACGTTTTCCCTCTGTAGGTGCCGACCTGGGTCGGTGGGTGCCGACCGTTGGCCGGCACTCAGTTCGGTAGGTGCCGGCCGTTGGCCGGCACGCTCTTAGAAGCTGTACTTCGTGGTGAACTGCAATCGGGTGATATCACCCTTGTTGCCGTTCTCCACTTCGCGACGGCCGTACATCAACTCCGCGCCGATATCGACCTTGGGCAGCGGCGAATAGAAGATGTTGCCGCGGATGCTCTGCACGCTCTTGGTCACCAGCGGGCCGAGAATGCTGTCGTTGTCGTAGTCGCTGCGCGCGTAGATCAGGTTGGTGCGCAGCTTCGGCGAGAACGCATGCCGCCAGCCCACGTAGCCGGCAAGCACGCCGGTCGGGTTGAGCTCGTCGCGGGCCACGTCATAGGCACTGTCGGCGGTAATGCCCAGGCCGATGTAGCGGGCGATGCCTTCGCCGCCGGTCAGCTGGTAGTGCAGCGAATCGCTGTCACCCATCACCCACTTGCCGCCCAAAGTCAGGCCGCCAGCCACCTTGTCGGCCTTGGCGCCGGTGGCCTGGTTGTCGACCTTCAGCTGACGGACGATGCCGCCGACACCGAAGGTGCCCCAATCACCCTTCCAGCCATAGCGCATGGTCAGATCGGGCAGGCTGCCACGGTCGGAGTTGGCACTGGCGTTGGTCCATGCGCCGGTGACCGGGTTGCGGGTACCGGTGAGGGTGGTGGTTTCCGGGTTTTCCAGCGCGACGCTGAAGCCGCCCTGGGTGTAGCGCACCTGGGCCTGGCGCACGAAGATCACGCCGTCGGTGGGACCGACGAAGTCGACCGCTTCGGGCAGTGCGGCCGCGTCCATGAAGTTGGACCAGGTCTGGCCGGCCATCCAGTTGTTCCAGTACATGTAGGCGTGGCGCAGGGTCACACCGTAGGTATTGGTGGCGGTCTGGTTGCCCAGCGAATTGCCGAAGAAATCCATCTCGAAGAACGCACCGGCCTTGTTGCCCGATTCGCTCACGTTGTCGATGCCCAGGTTGAAGCGCGAGAACTTGGCGTGGGCGTTGAAGTCGGTGCCCGAACGCTTGCCGCTGCCGCCGGCGCCTTCCACCGGGGTCTGGCCCGGCAGGTACAGCGAGCGGCCGGTGGCGTCGTCGGCCAGCTGGCCATCGCTGGTCTGGGTGGCCAGGAAGTCGGCCTTGATGAAGCCGCCGATCTTGACCGTGGTACCCGGCGCTGCGCCCGGGGTGATGGTGGTGACCTGGATCGGCTGCTTGCCGGCCGGCACCTGTGCGACCGGCTTCTGCTCGGCCTGCACCGTGCGCACTTCGGTCACCGCCTGCTGGGTCTGGCTGATCTGGGTCTGTTGTTGTTGCTGCGAAGACAGCAGCAGCTGGACCTGGCGTTCCAGTTCGGCAACGCGTGCTTCCAGTGCCTTCTCTTTGGCGGTCTCTGCGAACGCCATGCCCGGTGCGACCAGGGCGACCAACAGGCAGGCCGCCAAAGGTTTGCGCACGGCTTTCAACGTACGGTGGCTCATGTTGCCCTCTCTCCCAAGTGGCAAGGTGATGCCGCGCGTGGGGCACGGTCGAGCCGAGACTGCGGGGCGATTATGTATAGCGGCTATTCGCCATTGGTCGAACCCGGCCCTGCTGGGCGCTCACTTTCGACCATGGTCTAACCAGGGTGGTGACGCGGCCGGGGGTGGATGGGGCAAACTG